>CAZXYL010000319.1:0-7231 GCA_964644915.1 uncultured Geminicoccaceae bacterium | reverse complement strand
CGCCCTCGCCGCGCCAGTCCCGCTCAAAACCCCCATCGCGCTTCCGGGTTTGAGAAATCCGGGCTAATGTAGATCGACGGCGGGTTTTCGAACTGCTGAATAGGCGTGTTGAAGGAAATTTTGGGGACGCATTTGATCTTTTCGCGCATCCCAGTGAGACTCTCGCCGTACTCCTAATGGCGGCACACTGGTTCGGAATGGAGGACGTAATCGATCCATATCTGCACCGCCTTGATCACCATGCGTTCAATCTCTTCATTCCTAGAGATCATAGAGAGTACGGGAGGGCCATCATCCGCGATGGTGTAAATCACACCTATGAGGTGGGTAACGGAATCTGGCGGACAGAGGATTTTGTGATGAAGTGGATGGTAGATGCCGCCCGGACGATTAAAGCAGATCCGTCGATCGACGTGAAGAGTATCAAGCTCGGAGCGCTATACGCGTCGCTGCTTTTCCCGGATCGCTGTCCCTGGTTCATAGCGAACTCGGGATAGCTGCTGCCGTTTGCAGGCAGGTTTGATGGGCTAAACTTTCACACCGCCGCCTCTGGCATCGTCTCCTACAACCGCCCGCTCTCGCTGCGCTGGAGGAACTGGCCCATGCCCTCGCGGCCGAGCCACTGGTCGCCGTCGACGATCAGGTTGCCGCGCAGGAAGGTTTTTCTGACCTTGCCGCTGACCTCGAAGCCCTCGAACAGCGAGTAGTCGACCCGGCTGTGCTGGTCGGCGGCGCGGATGGTCCACTTCTCGTCGGGGTCGAACAGCACGATGTCGGCATCCGAGCCGACCGCGATCGTGCCCTTCTTCGGGTAGAGGCCGAACAGCTTCGCGGGGTTGGTGGCGACCAGCTCGACGAAGCGGTTCAGCGACATGCCACGCTTCTTCACCGCGCCGTCGAAGAAGACCGGGATGCGGTGCTCGATCCCGGGGCCGCCGTTGGGGATCTTGTGGAAGCCCTCCTTCTCGCCCTGGCGCTTGGAGTACTTCAGCCCGTAGGGCTGCTCCTCGAAGCAGAACGGGCAGTGATCGGTCGAGACCGCCGAGAGGTCGCCGCGCGCGAGCCCGCGCCAGAGGTCCTCCAGGTGGGTCTCGCTGCGCAGGGGCGGCGTGAAGACGTACTTCGCCCCCTCGAAGCCCGGCCGCTCCAGCTCCTTGCTGGTGAGGAACAGATACTGCGTGCAGGTCTCGCCGTGGACCAGGTCGGAGCGGTCCTTGGCGCGCGAGATCGCGGCCAACGCCTGAGTACAGGTGACGTGGACGACGTACAGCGGTGCGCCCGCGTACTCGGCGAGCACGATCGCGCGCTCGGTCGCCTCGCCCTCGAGCTCGGGCGGGCGGGTCAGGTAGTGATACCTGGGCGCGAGATTGCCCGCCTTGACCGCCTCCTCGACCAGGACGTTGATCGCGTAGCCGTTCTCGGCGTGCACGCAGACCACGGCGCCGACCTGCGCCGCCTCGCGCATGACGTTGAAGCAGACGCCGTCGTCGACCATGAGGACGTTCGGATACGCCATGAACAGCTTGAAGCTGGTCACGCCCTCACGCTGGGCGAGCGTACGCAGGTCGGCGAGCGCCTGCGGGCTCGGGTCGAGGATGATCATGTGCGCGCCGACGTCCACGCAGGCGCTCTCGGCGCGCCGGCGCCAGTCGTCGAGGCCCTCGAGCGGGCTCTTGCCGCGGCTCTGGTTGGCGAAATCGACCACGGAGGTGGTGCCGCCGAAGGCCGCCGCCATGGTGCCGGTGCCGAAGGTGTCGACGGTGCGCGCGGTGCCGAACTCCCAGTCGAGGTGCGTGTGCACGTCGACCGCGCCGGGCATGACCAGGAGCCCGCTCGCGTCGTGGACATCGAAGCCGGGCTCGGCCGCAATGTCCTGGCCCAGGAGGCGGATCCTCCCCTCCTCGATCAGGATGTCGCCTCGCCAGTCGTCCACCGCGGTCACGATCCGGCCGTTCTTGATCAGCGTCGTCATCGCCACCTCCCCGCGTCCTTCGAGTAGAGATTACGGCCGATCCGGCCCGAGGTGAAGCGAGGCCCGACCTGCGGTGCGGATTCCGACCATCGCGCCCATTCTCGCCGTTATGGTGGATGATTGCGTCGCGCCGGCGGGGCGCCGCGACGGCGGCCGGCGGGGTGTTCTTCCTCAGAACCCCATTGCTCGCGGCTCGAGCCGATCGCGCGTGCCTCTCACTTCTTCGAGCGCCCGCTCGAGGTGCGTGGCACCGACGGCGAGCCCGCTCGCCGCGGAATCACGTTCCCGCAGCATGAGGACCGCCGCGCGCCGGGCCGGTAGGCGCCGATCTCCACCCGCTACCCGGCCGAGCAGGGGCGGATCCTGCGGCTGTTGATCAGGCGGACCGACGTCGCGCCCGACGGCATCTCCGTCACGCTGCATGCCGCTGGAATCCGCGGCCTCGTCGCCGAGCTGGCAAGCGAGCACGCAGCACAGGGTGCGATGATGGAGGCCGCCGAGTCATGGCGCAGGTCGAGACCTTGACCATCCGCATCCCGATGCGGCTGGAGCGCCGGGGTGGCCGAAGGGGCTCAGGCTCGCCGAGATGCTGGGGAATGCGCCACTGAGCTGGGAGGAGCAGCAGGCAGCCCGGTGAATAACGACAGACGACATTTCGACAACCCAGAGTCCAAGGATGGCGCAACAGAACGCCGGCGCGCCGAGAGAACTCCATCACCTCGCCGCCAACGAGGGCAGCCACGTCGCCAGGGCCGGCACCAGCATCAGGAGGATGAGGAAGGCGACGATCGCCACGAAAAAGGGCGTGTTGTCGCGCAGGATCTGGATCTGGTCGCACTCCGCGATCCGGCTCGTGATCACGAGCGCGATCGCAAGGGGCGGCGTGAGCTGGCCGATCACCACGCACACCACCATCAACGACCCGAAGTGGATCAGGTCGATCTGGTAGAGCAGGAGGGTCGGCAGGATCACCGGCACCAGCACCGGGATCAGCGGGTCGAGGAACATGCCGGCGATGATCGCCAGGATGACCAGGGCCAGCAGGCGCATGAACTGGCTGTCGCCGATCACCAGGAGGTCGATCATGGCGGCCAGCGCCTGCGGCACGTGCGCCGCGGACAGCCCGGCGCCGCGCGCGAACGACAGGCTCACGATCAGCAGCAGCTCGCCGGTGAGCTGCACCGCGTTGCCGAAGACGCGAAAGAGATCGGCGAGCCGCAGCGTGCGGTACAGAAAGCAGGAGAGAAGGAGAGCGTAGACGACGCCGAAGGCGCCGCCCTCAGTCGGCGTGAACACGCCGAACACGAGGCCGCCGATGATAATCACCGGCATGCCGAAGGCGAGCACGGCGCGGGCCCCGCAGCGCAGGATCTCGCGCGGCGAGAGGCGCCCGTGCCGCGGCCAGCTGTGGCGCCGGGCGAGCAGGGTGACCACGGCCATGAACACGCCGCCGAGGATGATGCCGGGAATGAGGCCGGCGAGGAACAGCGAGCCGAGCGAGACGCCGGTGATCGCGGAGTAGAGAATCATGGGCGAGCTCGGCGGGATCAGGGGGCCCACGCCCGAGGATGATGCGCTGACCGCGGCCGCCACGCTCGGCGAGTAGCCCTCCTTCTTCATCGCGGGGATCAGGATCGAGCCGGTGCCGGCGAGGTCGGCGGTCGAGGAGCCGATCATGCCGCCGAAGAACATGCTGGTGAGCACGTTCACCTGGGCGAGCCCGCCCCGCGCCCAGCCGACCAGGGCGCGGGCGAAGTCGAACAGCCGCCCGGAGATCCCGCCGGCGTTCATGGTCACCCCCGCGAGCACGAACAGGGGCAGCGCCACCAGCGTGAACTGGCTCATGCCGGAGATCATGCTCTGGGTGAGCATGATCGGCCATTGGCCGGAGAAGAAGAAGTTGAGGATCACGGCCGCGGCGAGCGCGATCAGCATCGGCACGCCCCCGGCCAGCAGCAGGAACAGAAGCGCGATCGACAGCAGCGCGCCGGTCATGGCAGGTCCCGGGCGTCCCGCCACAGCGTCACCAGGTAGGCGAGCGCGGCGAGCGCCGGCCCGACGACGAAGGAGACGCTGAAGATGCCGGTCGGGAGCTTGAGGTAGACGGTGAGGTCGCCCCCGAACAGCTGCACGTAGCCGAGCGAGATCCAGGCCAGGTAGGCCAGCACCACGGCCGAGAGCAGATCGCTGAACAGGCTCGCGGCGCGGCGCGGGCCCGCCGGCAGCTTGGCGACGAAGAAGTCGATGCGGATCACCTGGCGGCGACGCACGGCGAGGAACAGCCCGGCCACCGCGAGCCACGGGATGATGGCGATGATCAGCTCGTCGCCCCAGATGAACGAGCGGCCGAGCAGATAGCGCGAGAACGCGTTCACGAACACGAGGCCGACCAGAAGCGCCAGCACCAGGACACCGAAGGTCTCGGCGACCCGGTTGACCATCCGATCCAAGCTCGCGAGGCCGGCGTCGGGGTCGGCGAGCTCGGCCGAGCGGGTCGCCTGCTCGACCGCGCGCGCGAGCGCGGCCGGGTCATCGCCGCGCCGCTCGGGATCAGGCGTCATCGGCGCCTGCGGCGACCGGCCGGCATGGGTGGCGGCCCGGTCCGCGCGCGTCGCGAGCCGCCCCCATGCCGCAGGAGGTCCCGGCGTCTAGTTCGCCGCCGCGCTCCGCATCTGGTCGACCAGATCCTCGCCCGCGAGCTCCGCGACCGCCGCATAGATCGGGTCCGACGCCGCCTGGAAGGCCGCGAGGTCGATCTCGTTGAGCTCGTTCTTGCCCTCGGTCTGCAGCTGCGTCAGCAGCTCTTCGTCGAACTCGGTACCCAGATCGCGCGTGTACTGCGCCGCCTCGAGCGCCGCCCGCTTGACCGCGTCCTTGTGCTCGTCGCTCAGCGAATCGTACTTGGCCTGGTTCATCACCAGCGTGACCGGCGTGTACACGTGGTTGGACATGGAGAAATACTTCTGCACCTCGTGGAAGGAGCGGTTGATCGTGCCCGCAAGCGGGTTCTCCTGCGCGTCCACCGTGCCCTGCTGGAGCGCCAGGTAGAGCTCGCCGAGGTTCATGGTCACCGGCGTGGCGCCATAGGTCTCGAACATGAGAACCCGGGTCTCGCTGCCCGGGACCCGGATGCGGATGCCCTGGAGGTCGGCAGGCGTCACGATCGGGCGGATGTTGTTGGTGATCTGGCGAAAGCCGATCTCGCCGAACGCCAGCACCTCGAGGCCGGCGGCCTCGCGCATCGATTGCCGCAGCGTCTCGCCGACCTCGCCGTCGAGGAGCTTCGCGACCGCGGCGCGGTCCTTGAACACGAACGGCATGTCGAAGACCGCCCACTTCGGGTCGAGCTGCACCGCATCCGAGCCCATCGGGTAGACGTCGATCTGCCCGGTGCGGATCATCTGCAGGTGGACGACCTCGTTGCCGAGCGCCTGGGTGTGGAACAGCTCGTGCTCGAAGGCGTCGCCGAGCTCCGCCTCGAGGTTCTCGGCGAAGCGCTGCGCCATCTGCAGGTCGAGCCCGCTCATCGGGTTCTCGCCCGAGATCCTGAGCGTGAGGTCGGCGGCGCCGACAGCGGGCGCGGTGGCGAGCCAGCCCGCAGCTGCGATGACACCGAATCCGAACAAGCGTCGCGATATGGCCATGGCTCGGCTCTCCCTGTCTTTATCGTTGATCAGTTCTCTGTGCTCACCAGCGTGTCCTTGAGCACATCCCGGTTCAGGCGCACGCCCCAGCCGGGCGCTGCCGGGATCTCGACCTCGCCGCCCTCGGGCTCCGGCACGTCCAGGAACACCGCCCGCTCGACCTGTTCGACACCGAGGTGGGTCTCGGCGAGCGTGCCGTTCCGGAAGCCCGCCACGTGGTGCAGGCAGAAGATGCCGCCACCGCCCGCATCCGACAGCGGCCGGTTGTAGATCTGGGCGAGGTGCGCCACGCGCCGGGTCTCGGTCATGCCACCGTTGTACATGCCGTTGGGCATGAAGATGTCGATCGCGTCGTGCTCGAGCCACTCGCGAAAGCGGCGGGAGTGGCCGTCCATCTGGCCGGCCGAGAGCGGGATCGCGGTCGAGCGCCGGAGCACCGCCATGTCGTGTGCATCGCAGTGCTTCAGCGGGTCCTCGAACCAGGCGAGGTTCAGATCCTCGACCAGCCGGCAGAGCCGCTTCGCCTCCTCCAGCCCGATGCTCTCGTTGGCGTCGATCGCGAGCAGCACGTCGTCGCCCACCGCCTCGCGCACGTGCCGCACCCGCGCCGCGTCCTCGACGATGCCGCCCCTGGCCACGCCCACCAGCACCTTGAGCCGGCGGTGGCCCGCCGCCATGAGCCGGCGCGCCATCTCGACCAGCTGGTCGCGGTCGTAGGCGCCGAAGCCGTAGGTGACGTAGAGCGCCGCGCGGTCGCTGTGGCCGCCCAGGAGCTGCGCCACCGTGCGACCGCTCGCCTGACCGATCAGGTCCCAAAGCGCCAGGTCGACGCACGACAGCGCCGCGAGATTGACGCCGGTCATCAGGCCGCGCTCGCTGACGATCGGGTGCAGCCGGGCGTGGATCGCCTCGAGGTCGCGCGGGTCGAGGCCGCGCACGGCCGGGGCGAGATGCTGCTCGATGGCGGCGACGACGGCATGCGCGAGAAAGCGGCCGGTCATGCCGAAGCCGACCAGCCCGTCCGCGCTCTCGACCTCGCACAGCACCCGCTGGCTGTCCCCGGCTGGCTTGTCGACGAGCGGCAGCCGCGTCTCGAAGCGGTGCACGCTGGCGCGAACGTCGGCAATCTTCATCCAGCCTCCCGGACATCTTTCTATCTTGTTACGAGCCTCTCCCTGTCAGGCTCGGAGACGCACCGGCAGGGTAGATTTTACATGCCGCATGGCGACGCGCAATCCCCGCCGATCGCATCCCTCGCGGCGCCCAACAGGGCTCAGGGCACCCGGCCGCGCACCGCCCAGGCGGTGGCGGTCAGCGAGCGCGGGCCATCGGCGGCGCCGGAGAGAAAGCTCCGGCGCACGGCCTCCATGATCCGCGCCTTGAGATCCGGCGAAAGGTCCGCGAGATAGCTGCCGACCGGCCCCTGGCCGGTGTCCATGGGTTGCCAGTAGTCGTCGAAATCGGCGAAGTCCATCCGGATCGTCAGTGAGGCGCACTCGACCGCTGCAAGCCCGGCCGTCTCGAACACCCCGCGCATGCCGTCCGGCAGCGCCATCGGGTGCGCGAAGATCCGGTCCCGCCGCTCAGCTGCAGCCGGGTCGATGCCGGCGGCCGT
>CAZXYL010000318.1:0-5885 GCA_964644915.1 uncultured Geminicoccaceae bacterium | reverse complement strand
CTCCAGAAGGTCGCGTTTCGTGTTGTGGATGCGATTGATGTTCAGGACGTCCGGCGCGCCCAGCACGTCCTGCTCCAGCTGCTCGACCCGCTCGCCGTAGTGCTCGAGGACGGGGAAGAAGCTGTCGATCAGGGCATCGATCAGGGCGTAGGCGAGATAGTCGGCCCCGGAAGCGCGGATCCGGCCCGGCCCCCGGCGCAGCCGCTCGCGCACCGCATCGAAGCAGTCGCCCGGGCGCTCCTGGAAGGTGAGCACGAAGTCGCGCCCGACGATCAGCGACAGCTGCTCGCTCCACAGGTGCTCGTTCAGGTGCGGCATGCGCAGGACGACGAAGAGATGCGCCTCGTAGGCCTCGATCTTGGGCCGCTGGTTGACGTGGACGATGTCGGCGAGCGCCAGCGGATGCACGCCGAAGCGCTCGCCGAGGGCGCGGATCGCGCCCAGATCGCCCAGCCCCCGGATGTCGATCCAGGTGACCTCGGCGCCCTCGGCGACGCGGCCGAGGTCGCCCGGCGCATCGATCGTCGCCTCGACGAGCTGCTCCGGGCCGTAGGCGATCATGTGGATGCTGGGCGGCGCCGTCTCGATCGGTTGCACCAGCGTGCCGGGCGGGGACCCCGGCGGTGGCCGGCGGCCGCGCCGGTGCCGCGATCGATGTGGCCGCGCCGGTCTCGTCTCGCTCAGCCGAGGCGCTTCGATTGACAAGACGCGCTCTCCTGCCGGACTGTCACCGACCGCCTGCCACCACGCGCGTGGAGTGTCCATGGAAATCGTCGTCCTGCAGCCGATCGTGGCGCTGATCGCCGGCATCCTGATCCTGATCATGCCGCGCCTGTTGAACTACATCGTCGCCATTTACCTGATCCTGATCGGCGTCGTCGGCCTCGCCGATCGGTTCAGCTAGACCGGCACCGGCTCGAAGCTGGTCCGGTCGGGCGGGCCGGGCGCGAACAGCATTTTCGGCGGCCCCTCGGCCGCGAGGGCCAGCAGGCTCGAGCAGACGGTGCCGTAGTCGTCCTCGGTCACGATGGTCATGGCGTTCACAGGATCGCCGTCCGGGCTGTCGCGACTGGCGAGCAGCCGGATCCAGCCCGACCAGTCGCCGGCCGCGGGGTCGGGCGGTGTCGCGTCGCGAAACCGCGGCAGATAGTGGGCGAGCCGGGGCGAGGCGGGATCGTTCAGATCGCGCGCGGTGATCATGGACAGGCCCTGTGGAATGGCGTGGCATTCGACCGCGCCGCCGCTCGGCGAGCGCAGCGCCTGCTCCCGGTGGGGCAAATGGATCGGGTCGACCACGCGCCAGGCGCCGTCCAGCGTCCGGAAGCCGAAGTCGGGCAGGGTGCCGGCGTGGCGCAGCCAGTACGCCTCGTGCCGGTCGGCGACGATCAGGTTGAACGGGCGATAGGCCTCCGGATCGACGTCGATCAGGGCCTCGGCGGCGGCCGCGGCCTCGGCGTGGTCGAGCGCTTCCAGGACCAGCTCGCCGCGCGAGCGCTTGTTGGCGGTGGGCCCGAGGCTGCCGACCCGGTTGAGGACCGCGGCCGTGACGCCGAAGTCGTTGACGCCGAGCCAGGTGCCGCCGGCCAGCAGGTCCTGCCCGGCCACCACCTCGCGCCGGTCGGGCCAGTGCCGCGCCGGCGGCCGCCAGGGGCGGCTCTTCAGCTCGTCGCGATTGGCCCCGACCAGCAACGGCCAGGGGGTCTGTGGGCGCCGCAGCAGGACCAGCGTGCACATTCCAGATCCGGATCCCTCCCACCCGGCTGGCCGCGCCGGACGCACGCCACTATATTGGTCGGGACGCCAGCGCGCTAATCCCCCACCGCACGAGGCGAGCATGACCACCTTCGATGATCGCGAACGCCAGGAAGAGACGCGCTACAAGCACGATCAGGAGCTGCAGTTCAAGGGGCGGAACCGGGGCAACAAGCTGTTCGGCCTGTGGATCGCGGAGCTGCTCGGCCTGCAGGGAGAGGAGGCCGAGCAGTACGCGCGGGACATCGTCATGATCGACTTCCAGTCGCCCGGCGACGACGACATCATGGGCAAGGTCAAGGCCGATCTGGCCGCGAAGTCGAAAGACATGAGCGAGCACCTGCTGCAAAAGCACCTCCTGGAGTTCCGGCAGATCGCGCTGGAGCAGATCAGGAGCGAGTAGCGGGATCGGGGACTTGCCCAGGAGCGAGCCTGCCGAGGACGAAGGCGCCCGGCGCCCCGAACAGGGGCGGCGCGGCACCGGCGCCGCTGCCCGCCCGCCTGCCCAGCCCCAAGACGTGGAGGAGATCGGCGGCCCCAAGGGCCCGGAGCCGACGCGCTACGGCGATTGGGAAAAGGGCGGCCGGTGCACCGATTTCTGAGGTGAGCGTGCGCAGCCCCTGCTGACGCCGCCAAGTCGGATCGAGCGGAGCCCATGAGCTCGGAACTGCGCCCGGCGGAGCCGGGCGCATCGCGTTTTGCCTCGTCGCTGCCGGTGCCGCCGCTTGGCCTCGCCCTGCTGGTGGGCCTGGCGCTGGGCTGGGGGCTGAACTGGCCGGCGATGAAGGTGGTGCTCCTGGAGATGGGGCCCTGGACCTTCCGCGTGCTCTGCCTGTTCGTGGGTGGCGGGGCGCTCCTCCTGCTCACCTGGCTCTGGGGTCAGCGTCCGGGGATTCCCGCGGCCCAGGTGCCGGCACTCGGGCTCGCGGCGCTGTTCAACATCACCGGCTGGCATCTGTGCTCCGCCTACGGGCTGCTCTACATCGGCTCGGGGCGGGCCTCGATCATCGCGTTCACGATGCCGCTGTGGGCATCCCTGATCGGGGTGCAGGTCCTGGGCGAGCGGATCCGGGCGCGCCACGTCGTGGCGCTCGCAGCCGGGCTGGTCGCGCTGGCGCTGCTGGTCGGTCAGGACCTCGCCGTGCTCGGCGAGGCCCCGATCGGGGCGATGCTGATGCTGGGCGCCGCGCTCAGCTGGGCGATCGGCACGATCATGATCAAGAAGATGGCGCCCTGGCCGATGCCGGTGATGGCGCTTTCCGGCTGGCAGCTCATCCTCGGCGGCGTGCCGGTGCTGATCGGGTGGTGGTTTTTGGAGTCCTGGCCCGACTTCACCGCGCTGAGCGGCCAAGCCCTGTTCAGCCTGGCCTTCGCCATCGGCGTCGCCATGGTGTTCTGCCATACCGCGTATTTCAAGCTGGTCTCGCTGGTGCCGGCGAACGTCGCCGCGATCAGCACACTCGCGGTGCCCGTGGTCGGCGTGATCAGCTCGGCCTGGCTGCTCGCCGAGCCGATCGGGCTCGCCGCGACGATGGCGCTGCTCCTGGTGCTCTCCGGCCTCGTTCTGCTGTTGCGCCCGATGCGGGCCTGATCAGGGGCGGCCCGCCTCGCGGCCCTGCGTCGGCGAGCGGCGGAAGAGCCGGCCCAGCTCTTCCAGAGCGACGAGCGCGATGAAGCGGCTGTTGGCGATCAGATAGCGTCGCCAGAGCCGGCCCGGCTCCTTGGCCAGCCGGAACAGCCACTCGAGACCCGCACGTCGCATCCACGCCGGCGCCTCGGGCAGCCGACCCGCGGCGATCGCGAACGCCTGGCCGACGCCGAGCAGCACCGCGCCGAGATGCGGCCGGTGGACCGCCATCCAGAACTCCTGCTTGGGGCAGCCGAGGCCGACGAAGACGAGGCCGGCACCCGAGCTGCGGATGCGCTCGATCAGGTCCGGATCGACCCCGGGCTGGCGCGGCAGCATCGGCGCGGGCTCGGCGCCCGCGACCTCGAGCGCGGGCAGCTCGCCCTGCAGCCGACCGACCAGGGCCGCCATCAGCGCCTCGTCGCCGCCGTAGAAGTAGACCGGGATGCCGGTCGCCGCGGCCCGCCGGCACAGCTCCAGCGTCAGATCCGGCCCGCGCACCTGCCGGGCGTCCGCAAAGCCCGAGCGCCGCAGCCGCCAGACGAGCGGCATGCCGTCGCTGACCACGATCGAGGCGTGGTCCATGACCCGGCGCAGGTCCGGATCGGATCGGGCCATGGTCAGCATGTGCACGTTGGCGACGCAGACATGCCCGCCGGCCCGCACCTTCGCCAGCCGCAACACCTCTGCGGTCACGGAAGCCATATTGCCGACCTCGACCGGCAGGCCGATCACTTGGCCGCGTTGCAGGCCCCCGACCGGGGCGCCCTCGCCGTTCGCTCGCATGGAACTGAAGTCCTGGCGTTTCCATCCGGGCCGCTACGCTTATAACGTGCGCGGCCGCCCGACGCTTCCGGTTTATCCGTAGAGGCTCTCGAACAGCTCGCGGTGCGCCTGATAGATCTTCTGGCGCTTCAGCTTCATGGTCGGCGTGACCATGCCGTTCTCGATCGTGAACGGCTCCGGCATGATCTGGCAGCGGCGCACGCGCTCGATCACCGAGACGCTCCGGTTGGCGCGGGCGACGGCGGCCCCGATCACCTGCTGGAAACCCGCATCGCGGCACAGCGGTTCGAGGTCGGCCGGCAGGCGATGGCTCCGGGCGTAGCTCTTGGCGAACTCGAGATCGGGCACGATGAGCGCCACCAGATGCGGGCGGCGGTCGCCGTAGACGATGACCTGCCCGATCTCCGGCTCGAGCGCGAAGATGCCCTCGACCCGCTGCGGCGCCACGTTGTCGCCGCCCGAATTGACGATGATGTCGCGCTTGCGATCGGTGATCAGGAGCAGGCCGTCCTCGTCCATGAGCCCGATGTCGCCGGTGTGCAGCCAGCCGTCGCGCAGGGTCTCGGCGGTGGCTGCCTCGTCGCGCCAATAGCCCTGCATCACGGACTCGCTGCGCACCAGGATCTCGCCGTCGGCCGCGAACTGCACCTCGATCCCGGGCAGCGGCGGGCCGACCGTGTGCAGCTTGACCTTGCCCGGCAGATTGACGCTGATCACCGGCGAGCACTCGGTCTGGCCGTAGCCCTGGTAGAGCGGCAGCCCGAGCGCTGTGAAGAACAGGCCGACCTCGTAGTTCAGGGGCGCGCCGCCCGAGACCAGGGCCTTCATGCGGCCGCCGAAGCGCGCGCTCACCTGCTGGCGCACCAGCCGGTCGAGCACCCGGTTGATCAGGCGCTCGAGCGGGCCGAGCGCGCCCGGCCGCTCGTAGGCCTTGCTGCCGAGCTCGACCGCCTTGAAGAACAGTCTCGGCCGCAGGCCCTTCTGGCGCTCCATGGCGTTGAGCATGCGCGAGCGCATGACCTCGTAGAGGCGGGGCACGCAGGCCATGATCGTGGGCCGCGCCTCGAGCAGGTTGGTCGAGAGCGTCTCCAGCCCCTCAGCGTAGTAGATCTCGGCCCCGACCGCGATCGGCAGGAACAGCCCCGCCGTGTGCTCGTAGGCATGGGAGAGCGGCAGGAACGACAGGAAGACCTCATGATCGAGGCCCAGCTGCTGCAGCGCGGCATGCGCGCTGCCGACATTGGCGAGGATGTTGCCGTGGCTGAGCATGACCCCCTTCGGCCGGCCGCCCGTGCCGGAGGTGTAGATGAAGCACGCGGTATCGTCGCGCCCGGGCTGCGTGTCGGCACCGTTGCCGACACCGTTGTCGCCGACCGCCAGGGCCTCGCGCCAGTTCAGGACGACCGCGTTCAGGCCCTCGGCGGGCTCCACCGGCTCCATCGTGACCACGAGCCGCACCCCGCCCACCTCCTGGATCGCCGGGAACAGCCGATCGGCGAGGCGCCCGTTGGCGAGGATCACGCCCGCGGCGCCGCTGTGCGCGAGGAGATAGGCGTGATCGGCCACCGTGTTGGTCGTATAGGCGGGCACGGTGACGCCGCCCGCCATCATGATCGCGAGATCCGCGATCACCCATTCCGGGCGGTTCTCCGCCACGAGCAGGACGCGATCGCCGGGATCGATCCCCTTGGCCCGCAGCGCCTTGCTCAGGGCCTGCACC
>CAZXYL010000317.1:0-2117 GCA_964644915.1 uncultured Geminicoccaceae bacterium | reverse complement strand
CCGGCCGGCGGTCGGGGATGCCCTTGCAACGAGTGCTGTCATGAAGATCAGTGGCAACGACATCCGCCCGGGCTACGTCCTTGAGCACAAGGACCGCATCTGGGCCGTGGTCAAGGCGGAGCACGTCAAGCCCGGCAAGGGTCCCGCCTACCAGCAGGTCGAGCTCAAGGACCTGGTCGACGGCACCAAGCTGAACGAGCGTTTCCGTGCCGTCGAGACGGTCGAGCGAGTCCGCCTCGACGAGAAGTCGTACCAGCTTCTCTACGAGGAGGAGGGCAAGCTCAACCTCATGGATCAGGAGACCTTCGAGCAGATTCAGATCGACAAGGGCCTGCTGGGCGACACCTCCGCCTTTCTGCAGGAGGGCATGACCGTCACGGTGCAGAGCTACGAGGGGCGGCCGCTGATGGCGCGCCTGCCCGATACCACGGTGCTCACCGTGGTCGAGGCGGACCCGGTGGTGAAGGGGCAGACCGCGGCCGCATCGTACAAGCCGGCGATCCTGGAGAACGGCGTCCGCATCATGGTGCCGCCGCACATCGAAACCGGCACCAAGGTGGTGGTCAACATCCACGAGGCCACCTACGTCGAGCGTGCCAAGGCCTAGGCACCGGTCCGGCTCGGCAGGCTCGATCCCAGCGATGGCGCTTCGTTCCGCCAACATCACCGTGATGACGCAGGCCGCGCACCGGGCGGCCCGGCACCTCGTGCGCGATTTCGGCGAGGTCGAGAACCTGCAGGTCTCGATCAAGGGGCCGGGCGACTTCGTCAGCGCCGCCGACCGGCGCGCGGAGGAGATCCTGGTCCGCGAGCTCAGCCGCGCGCGCCCGGGCTTCGGCTTCCTGCTCGAGGAAGGGGGTGTGGTCGAGGCGGAGGGCAGCTACCGCTGGATCATCGACCCGCTCGACGGCACGACCAATTTTCTCCACGGCGTGCCGCACTTCTCGATCTCGATCGCGCTCGAGCGGCAGGGCGAGCTGGTCGCCGGAGTGATCTATGATCCACTCAGGGACGAGACGTTCACCGCCGAGAAAGGTGCCGGCGCGTATGTCAACGAGCGCCGTCTGCGCGTTTCCGGGCGCAAGGACCTCTCGCGCTGCCTGGTCGCCACCGGCATCCCGGTTCTGGACTGGGAAGGTCGCGAGCGCGGCTTTGCCGGCCAGCTCGAGCGGGTCTCGACGCACGTCGCCGGCATCCGGCGGCTGGGCACGGCCTCGCTCGATCTCGCCTACGTCGCCGCCGGCCGCTTCGACGGCTTCTGGGAGTACGGCTTGAAACCGTGGGACATGGCCGCGGGCATCGTCCTGATCCGCGAGGCCGGAGGCCTGATCGGGCGGCTCGAGGGCGACGATGATCTGCTCGGCCCGGGCACGCTGGTGACCGGCAATCCCGCGGTCTACCCGCGTCTGCTCGATTTGCTGCGTGGTTGATCCGAGTGCCGCCGCGCGGTTGTACGCCCTGCCATTCGTGGAACTTGGTTGTCATGTCAGAGAATTAACGATATGTTTGCTCTTCAATACTTTACAAAGGCCGGTTGAGAATTGCCTGGAGCGCCCTGGGGTTTCGAGCGTGCCGGCCTGGGGCTGCACCCTGCTCGCCACGTCGGCCGACGGGGCGCCGCCCCCAGACTGTTGTCCAGGTGGAGTTCCGTCCAGAAGGACGCGCGATGACCAGTCCGCACCGCTTCATCAACCGGATGATCCTGTTTCTGGCCCTGGCGGCGCTCGCGGTCCTCGCGGCCTACGACATCGTCTTTCGCATCTTCATGCACAACCCGGTGCTCAACGGCCTGATCCTGGGCGTGCTGCTCGTCGGTATCGTCTACGTCTTCCGCCGGGCGCTGAGCCTCAAGCCCGAGATCCGCTGGATCGAGGCGTTCCGGACCAGCCGGCCCGGCGTCTCGCTCGAGGCGGCGCCCCGGCTGCTGGCGCCGGTGGCGAGCGCGCTCGGCGAGCAGGAGCGGCGCGGCCGCGTCCTGCTGCCGGCGATGTCGGTGCGCTACCTCCTGGACAGCATCAGCACCCGGCTCGACGAGTCGCGCGACATCTCGCGCTATCAGATCGGGCTGTTGATCTTCCTCGGCCTGCTCGGCACCTTCTGGGGCCTGCTCGAGACGA
>CAZXYL010000316.1:0-2798 GCA_964644915.1 uncultured Geminicoccaceae bacterium | reverse complement strand
CGGGCGAAGAACAGGCCGCCCTGGCGCCGGGACCGGGGTGCGAGGTAATCGAGCGTGGTCTCGCCCGTCTCGAGCGTGCCCTCCGGACCCGTGAGCTCGCCCTCGATCACCAGCTCCGCCGCAGGCTGCCGGCCCTGGTTCCAGGCCTCGAACTGCACCAGGAAGCCGGTTTCCAGATCGACCACGCGCAGGGCCACGATACGCACATCGGGCGGCGTCTCGTCCCGCTCGAGCGCGTGATGGACCAGCCAGCCGATCGCGCCCGCGACCAGAAGCGCGCCCAGGGCGGCGATGACCCATTCGAGAGCCGGGATACGGCGCGGCGCAGTGTCGGGCCGCTTGGTGCCTCCGGCCGGCACGCGCTCGCCCGACATCACAGGATCAGCCGCGCCGCGGCCGCGCCCAGCGCGCCCGGGAAGCCGAGCACGACCACCTGGGTCAGACCCTCGTGCGGCGCGAGACCATCCAGGCGGCCGAAGCTCCAGAGCACGTAGAGGCTTATCAGCAGGACGATCGCATAGCCGACCACCGTCAGCCGCAGAAACTCGCTCCAGGGCGAGATGCCGGCGGCGAGCGGCGCCTGGCCGCGGAACTCCACCGCGTAGACGAAGGCGTGCATCATGACGAGCGAGGCCCCGGCGAGTGCCACGGCGTGCCAGCCGCTCATCATCTGCCCGATCAGCACGATCTCCTCGGTCGGCGCCACGTTGAAGGCGAAGAAGAGGGCGCCGACGCCGGCGAGGAACAGCTCGCCCTGGTAGGTGTCCCGGCGCTGTTGCTGTTCCTCCTCCTCGTTGCGCTGACCGAGCTGGCTGCGCGCGAGCATGGCGCCGATGCTGCCGGCGGCCGCCTGGAGCGAGACCTTCCCGATCAGCTCGTCCGGCGACGTCTCCGGCCCGAGGACGCCCAACAGCACCAGCACCAGCCCGGCCGCGGCGAACGCCACCGCATAGGCGACGAAGGCGCTGACCACGCAGTCTCGCCAGCCGTAGGTCTCCTCGAAGCCGGCGTAATAGGCGAGCACGGCCAGCACCGGCACCATGATCGCGAGGAACAGGGCCAGGCGCAGCGGGTCCATGGAGAAGCCGAGCGTCCACATCTCCATGGTCATGAGCAGCGGCAGCGCGAACAGGATGGCGCCGCCGAACGCGCGGGCGAGGCCGCGCAGGAAGCGCTGCTCGCCCCCCAGCGGCTTCTCCTCCTCCCGCCCCACCCTCTCCGCCGGCGCGATGCTCATCCTCGTCATCAGCCTTCACACCCGCGCACCATGGCGCCCGGTCGAGTGCATCTGCGCCGAGAACGCCGCGGCAGCAGCAAAGTGTCTGCAGGGCGAGTCCGCCGGAGCGGCCGCCGGGCCTGAAACAATGCCGCGCTCGTCGCGAAACAAGTGAAACCCGGAACCGGCCGCCGCGACATCGAGCCGAAACGGCGCGCTGATAGACACGGGGATGTCAATCATGCCGATGGATGTCCGCGATGCCGACGATCGACCTCGAGGGCGCGAGGATCTCCTGGGCCGAGACCGGCCAGGGCGAGCCCGTCATCTTCCTGCACTGTACCGGCAGCTCGGGCGCGCAGTGGAGCAAGCTCGCGGCCGAGCTCGAGAGCGACTGGCGCGTACTGGCGCCGGACCTCTACGGCTATGGCGAGAGCGCGCCGTGGCCGGGGCAGGGGCCGCTCACGCTCGCCGACGAGGCGGCCATCGTCCGGGCGCTCGCCGAGCACTGCGGCGGGCCCGTGCATCTCGTCGGGCACTCCTACGGCGGCGCGGTGGCGCTGCGCTTCGCGCTCCAGCATCCCGAGCTGCTGCGCAGCCTCACCCTGATCGAGCCGGCCGCGTTCCATCTCCTGCGCGATCGCGGGTCCGCCGACCGGGCGCTGTTCCAGGGCATCTACAAGATCGCCGACGGCATCTGGCAGGCGGCGGCGAGCGGCGACTACGCGCGTGGGCTCGCCGCCTTCGTCGACTTCTGGAGTGGTGCCGGGACCTGGGCCGGGAGCAAGGCGGAATCCCAGCAGGCGCTCGCGCGCCGCCTCGGTGCCATCGCCCTGAACTTCTGGTCGACGATCACCGACGGCATGCAGCTCGAGGACTGCCGGGGGCTCCGGGTGCCGACGCTGGTTCTCTCGGGCGATCGCTCGCCCGAGATCGCACGCCGGATCGCAGAGGCGCTGGCCGGCACGATCCCGGGCGCCCTGCACCAGGTGGTCGAGGGCGCCGGACACATGCTGCCGCTGACGCATCGGGAACAGCTCCGCGCGGCGCTCGTGCCGCACCTCGCTCGCGCCACGCCTCGCATCGCGGCCATGGCGGAGCGGAGCGGCCCGCGCATTGTGCTGCGCCGGCTCTTGGCGGCGGATCTGCCGGCGGTCGAGGCGCATTTCCTGGCGCTCGGCCCCGCCGATCGCAACAGCCGCTTCCACACGCTCCTGGGCGATGCGGCGATCGGAGCCTATGTGGCAAAGATCGACCTCGACCGGGCGATCCTGGTCGGGGCCATCGATCGGGCGAGCGGCCGGCTCACAGGTCTCGCCGAGGCGCATCTGGACGATGCGCGCTCCCCGCAGATCGCTGAAGTGTCGGTTTCGGTCGCGGCCGAGGCGCGCGGGCAGGGGCTCGGGCGCGCGCTGGTCGAAGCGGCCCTGGACGCCGCCTTTGCCCGAGGTGCTGCGCAGGCCGAGTTCTTCTTTTTGCCCGAGAACCGGGCCTTCGCCCGGCTGGTCGCGGCGCAGGGCGCCGAGGTCGACCAGGCCGCCGGTTACGCCACCATCCGCAGCCGCCGCATCCTCGCCGCCTA
>CAZXYL010000315.1:0-1820 GCA_964644915.1 uncultured Geminicoccaceae bacterium | reverse complement strand
CTTCGCGGCCTCGGGGGCGGCGAGATCGCAGTGCACGAAGCGCACCTCGCCCGCACCCTCGGGCAGGCTCCGGCTGAGTTCGTCCACCGCCTCGCCGCCCTTGATATCGAGCATGAGCACGTTGGCACCCTCGCTCGCGAGTGCCCGGCTCTGGGCGACGCCCAGGCCCCCGGTGGCGCCGGTCACCAGAGCCCACTTGCCCGCCAGCTCCATCGCGTACCCCCGCTCAGACCATCATGTCGGTGAGATCCTCGATCGACGTGTCGCGCTTGCGCAAATCGGCGATCTTCTCGCCGCGCGCCATGACCACGATGCGATCGGCGATCGGGTAGACGTGATGCAGGTTGTGGCTGATGAAGATCGAGGTCACGCCCTGCGTCTTCAGCCCGGCCACGTAGTCCAGGACCCTGTTCGTCTCCTTGACCGAGAGGTGGTTGGTCGGCTCGTCCAGGATCAGCATCTTGGACTTGAAATACATCGCCCGGGCGATCGCGACGCTCTGGCGCTGGCCGCCCGAGAGTTCCTCCACGGTCGTGTCGGGGGAGCGGGTGGAGAGGTCGATGTTGGTGAGCGAGCGGGTCGCGTGCTCGATCATGGCGCCGCTGTCCATCAGCCCGATGCCGCCGATGCGCCAGCGGGTGAGCGGCTCGCGGCCCATGAAGATGTTCCGCGCCACCGTCATCTGCGGCACCATCGCCGTGTACTGGTAGATGGTCTCGATGCCGAGCGCCATCGCCGCCTTGGGTGAGGCGAGCCGGACCTTCTGGCCCTCGACCCAGATGACACCGCCGTCCGGCTGCTGGGCGCCGGACAGGATCTTGATCAGCGTCGACTTGCCGGCGCCGTTGTCGCCGACCAGGCCCACGATCTCGGCGCGCTCGGCATGGAAATCGACGCCCTTCAGCGCGTGCACGCTGCCGTACCACTTCTCGATGCCCTCGCAGCGGACCAGGGCATCCGCGCTCGGCCTGACGAACGCGTCTCTCGGCTGCGCGTGCTCGACCAGGGTCTCGGTCACGGGCTCAGCCCTTCATCTCGCGGGCACGGCGGCGGACCGTGATGTTGAGAATCACCGCCAGGATCGTGAGCGCGCCGATCGCGAGGCGAAACCAGTTGGCCTCCACCCGGGCCATGACGAGGCCGTTGTCGATGGCGCGGATCAGCCCGTTGCCGATCACGAAGCCGGCGACCGAGCCGATGCCGCCGGTCAGCGCCGTGCCGCCGATCACCGCCGCCGCGATCGCCTGCAGCTCAAGACCCTCGCCCAGCGCCGGCAGGGCGGAGCGCAGGCGGAAGGTCGTGATCATGCCGGCAAAGCCCGCGAGCAGGCTGCACAGCATGAAGCAGAACATCTTCACCCGGCGCGTGTTGACGCCCATGTCGTCGGCCGCCTGCCGGTGCCCGCCGGTGGCGTAGATCCAGTTGCCGAGGTTGGAGCGGTGCAGCATCACCGCGAGGATCGCCACGAAGGCCAGATACCAGAGCATCGAGCTGCGGAAGAGGCCGAGGTCGGCGACGAACGGCGCGGTCGGGATCTCCGCCGGGAACGGCGGCGGAAAGCCGCCGGAGAGCACGACCGCGACCGAGCGCGCCATGAACAGCATGCCGAGCGTGGTGACGAAGCTCGGGATGCCGAAGCTCAAGGTGATCCAACCGTTGATGTAGCCGACCAGGAGGGCGACGCCGAGCCCGAGCAGGATCGCGAGCGTCGGGTCGAACCCCCACCGCCCGACGGCGACGATGATCACCATGGGCGTGAGCGCGAACACCGAGCCGACCGAGAGGTCGAACTCCCCCGAGATCATGAGGATGCCGACGCC
>CAZXYL010000314.1:0-1842 GCA_964644915.1 uncultured Geminicoccaceae bacterium | reverse complement strand
CGGCATGGTGGGCGGCGGGCAGGGGGCCTTCATCGGTGCCACGCACCGCATCGCCGCCCGGCTCGACGACCGCTACGAGCTCACAGCGGGCGCCTTCAGCTCGGATGCCGAGCGCGCCAAGGCGTCGGGCCGCGAGCTCGGCGTGGCGGACGCGCGCAGCTATGCCGATTTCCGCGAGATGGCGCGCGCGGAGGCGGCGCGCGAGGACGGGATCGACGTGGTCGCGATCGTCACGCCCAACCACCTGCACCACGCCAACGCCCGCGCGTTCCTCGACGCCGGCATCCACGTCATCTGCGACAAGCCGCTTTGCACCTCGCTCGAGGAAGCGCGCGATCTCGAGCGGGCGGTAGGCGCGAGCGGCAGGCTGTTCGTCGTCACCTACAACTACACGGGCTATCCGCTGGTCCGCCAGGCGCGGGCCATGGTCGGGGCCGGCGCGCTCGGGCCGCTGCGCGTGGTCCAGGTCGAGTACGCCCAGGACTGGCTCACGACCAGGCTCGAGGACACCGGCCAGAAGCAGGCGAGCTGGCGCACCGACCCCGCGCGCTCGGGGCCGGCAGGCTCGCTCGGCGACATCGGAACCCATGCCTACAACCTGGCCTGCTTCACGAGCGGGCTCGAGCTGGAGGCGCTGTGCGCCGAGCTCACGGCGTTCGTGCCCGGAAGGCGCCTCGACGACAACGTGCAGATCCTGATGCGCTTTGCCGGCGGTGCCCGCGGCATGCTCTGGGCCTCGCAGGTGGCGCCCGGCAACGAGAATGGACTGCGGCTGCGCATCTACGGCGAGAAGGCGGGCCTCGCCTGGGAGCAGGAGAACCCGAACGTCCTGCTGTTCACGCCCTACGGCGAGCCGCCGCGCCTGATCACCCGGGGCGGGCCGGGCACGGATGCCGCAGCCGCGCGCGTCACCCGCGTGCCGCCCGGCCATCCCGAGGGCTACCTGGAGGGCTTCGCGAACATCTATTCGGATGCCGCGGAGCTGATCCACGCCAGACTGGACGGCGCCGCGCCGGAGCCGGCCGCGACCGTGGTGCCCGGCATCGCCGACGGCGTGAAGGGGATGGCCTTCATCGCGGCCGCGGTCGAGAGCAGCCGCAAGGGCGGCTTCTGGACCCGTCCGGAGGCCTAGCGAACCGGGCGGGCCACGACGTAGTGCACGAGCTCGTCGATCACGAACCGCGCGTCCACGAGCTCGAGGCCGGCGGCGGGCACGTGTTGCGTCACGTCTCGATCGAAGCTCGCGCCGTATGCCCAGCGGACCCACGGCTCCCAGATGCGCGTCAGCAGGCGCCGGAACGGCGACTGCGGCCGCGTGTACTCGAGCAGCCGGATCTCGCCGCCGGGCCTGCACACCCGGCCCAACTCGCGCAGCGTCGGCAGCTGGTCGTCCTCCGGCAGGACGCAGAACAGGAAGCTCGCCACCACCGCATCGAACGAGCCGTCCGGGAAGCCGGTGGCGCGGACATCGCGCTCGAGCAGCTCGACCCTGGTGCCAGCGCGGGCACGTCGGCGCTCGGCGCGGACGAGCATCTCGGGGCTCGCATCGATGCCGACCACCTCGCAACCCGGCGGATAGAAGGGGATGTTGCGACCGGTGCCGACGCCCGCATCCAGAATGCGGCCCGACAGGCCGGCGAACAGCATGCTGCGGAGCGGCCGGTAGCGCGTGTATTCGAACGGCAGGTCCAAGAGATCGTAGACCGGCGCGATGCGCCGATAGCGCGCGCGGTGGTCATCGCTCGCCGAAGGTCGCTCTGTCCGGCTCATCCCGAGACCGCTCTCCGCTCTCAGCCCTGAGATGGCGAAGACCCTACTCCATGCACCCAGCGGAGCCCATGG
>CAZXYL010000313.1:0-1754 GCA_964644915.1 uncultured Geminicoccaceae bacterium | reverse complement strand
CTCGCAGGCCGCATCCTGCAGAGCGCGATCTCGCGCCGGCGGGAGTTCCTGGCCGATGCCACGGCGGTCGAGCTGACGCGCAATCCCGCGGGTCTCGCGGGCGCGCTCAAGAAGATCGGGGCCACCAAGGCGGGCAGCCATGTCGGCAACGCGCATGCCGAGGAGGCGCGGCACATGTTCTTCGCCAACGCTGCGGGGACCTTCGGCGGCCTGTTCGCCACTCACCCGCCGCTGATCGAGCGCATCCGCGCCCTCGAGCCGCACTTCGACCCGGAGACCGACGCGATCTGGCGCAAGGACGAGAAGTCCATCATGCGCGAGGCGCGAAGCGAGCTCGGCCTCGGCCCCTGGCAGCGTTCGGGGACCTGACCCGCGGGAGACGAGCGATGACGACACTGGACACGCCCTTGACCCACCTGCTCGGGCTCGAGGTGCCGATCGTGCAGGCGCCGATCGGCCGCCTCGCCGGGCCCGAGCTCGCCGCCGCCGTGATCGAGGCCGGCGGGCTCGGCATGCTGGCGCTGAGCTTCACCCCGGTCGAGCAGATCGAGGGGCTGATCGAGCAGACGCGGCGGCTCGCCGCCGGCCCGCTCGGCGTCAACCTGGTGCTCGAGTGGGACCAGCACGAGCGCGTGGTCGCCTGCCTCGAGGCGGGCGTGGACGTGATCTCGTTCTTCTGGGGCGATCCCGAGCCCTATCTGCCCCTGCTGCGCGCGGCCGAGGTCAGGACCATGCACACCGTCGGCAGCGCGTACGAGGCGCGGCGCGCCGCAGACCAGGGGATCGACGTGGTGGTGGCCCAGGGGTTCGAGGCCGGCGGCCACGTCTGGGGCGAGGTCGGCAGCATGGCGCTGATCCCGGCCGTGGTCGACGCCGTGGCCGGGCGGGCGCCGGTGGTCGCCGCGGGTGGCATCGCCGACGGCCGCGGGCTCGCCGCCGCGCTGATGCTGGGCGCCGCGGGCGTCTGGCTCGGCACCCGCTTCGTCGCGAGCCGGGAAGCGCTCGCGCACCCGGGCTATCAGGGCGCCATCATGGGCGCGCCGGAGACCGACACCCACTACGTCGAGCTGTTCGACGGCGGCTGGCCGAACGCCCCGCACCGCGTGCTGACCAGCAGCACGATCCGGGCCTGGGAGGCGGCGGGCCGGCCGCCACCCGGACAGCGCCCCGGCGAGGGCGAGGTCATCGGCACGCGGCCGGACGGGCAGCCGATCCACCGCTACGACATCGTGGCGCCCGCGGCGGGCATGACCGGCGACTGGCAGTCCTGCCCCTTCTACGCCGGGCAGAGCGCCGGGCTGATCTACGAGATTCTCCCGGCCGGGGAGATCGTGCGCCGCATCGCCGACGACGCCAGAACCTTGATCTCCCGCCGGGCCACGAGCTAGGGCGCTGACGGCAGGCGGTCGAGCCGGCAGAATGCGCCGGACGTGTGAGCCGGCTCACACGCGGCGCCTTGTGCTCCGAGCTCATAATCGCTCAACCGTAAGGCGGGGCACGTGTATGCTGCGCCGCTATGGCTGAGCGGAGGCGGACGTGGTTCGAAGCGGCACTGAACCCCCACGCGGGGTGCGCGGCATGAACACCGGGACCGACGTGCCCGCACCACCTTTCCGCCGGCTCCGCGCCTACGCGTTCGACCCGAGCCTCTCGACCGACCTGGATGCCGCCGTCATCAACCAGGCCTGCCTGAAGGTCACATGGGAGCCGGACCTCCGGCCCGGGCCGGTCGGCGACTACCTCGAAATCGTCGA
>CAZXYL010000312.1:0-2180 GCA_964644915.1 uncultured Geminicoccaceae bacterium | reverse complement strand
CTGGATCCGGAGGACCCGGCGAGCGAGCTCGCGCAGCTCCTGCCGACGCTGATCGCACAGAAGCCGGAGCTGCACCTCTACATCCTGATCTGGGACATCGCACCTCTGTTCGGCCCGAGCCGCTTCTTTGCGGAGTGGAAGTCAGCGGGCTGGCTCAAGCATCCCCGCGTCCACTTCCGTTACGATGGCGGCTATCCGGCGGGCGGAACGCTACACGAGAAGGTCGTGTGCGTCGACGACGTCCTTGCGTTCGCGGGCGGCATCGATCTCACGATCGAGCGTTGGGACTGCCCGGAGCATCGGGCCGAGGATTCGCGGCGCAGCGATCCCCGGGGCAATCTCTATCCGCCCCTGCACGACGTGCAGATCGCGCTCGAGGGGCCGGCCGGTGCTGCCATCGCCGAGCTCGCCCGCGAGCGCTGGAGCCGCGCCACGGGCGATGAGCTGACGCCGCTCGACGGCTCGGGGGACTGCTGGCCGGAGGGCCTCGCGTCGGATCTCGTGGACCAGCCGGTCGCGATCGCGCGCACGCTCCCGGGCACCGGTGGCACGGCGCGCGTCACCGAGGTCGCCGAGCTCAACCGGGCGGCGCTGCGGGCGGCTGCGCGATCGATCTACATCGAGACGCAGTACTTCTCGAACGCCGCGCTCGCCGAAATCCTGGCCGAACAGCTCGAGCGCGCCGATGGCCCCGAGATCGTGCTCCTGATCTGGCGCAAAGCCGAGGGCTGGATCGAGCGTTACATCATGGGCGCGAACCGCGACCGCCTGCTGCGCCGCCTCGCTGCCGCCGACCGGCACGGCCGGTTGCGGGCCTACCTGCTGGCCAGATCCGACGACCCGGAGACGGAGATCGGCCTGCACAGCAAGCTCATGCTGGTCGACGACCTCTTCGTCCGCATCGGCTCCTCCAACCTGAACCACCGCTCGGAAGGTCTGGACACCGAATGCGACGTGGCGATCGAGGCGACGAACGAGGGCACGGCGCGGGCGATCGCCGGCCTGCGCGATCGGCTGCTCGCCGAGCATCTCGGGCGACGGCCGGACGAGGTGGCAGCCGCCGTGCGGGCGCACGGGCTGATCGGCGGCATCGAGCGTCTGCAGGGGCCGCAGAGCCGGCTGCGCGCCTACGCCTTGGACGAGGAGAGCGGCCCCACGACGCCGTTCCCCGGCACGGCAGTGCTCGACCCGGACGAGCCGGTCGACCTCGAGTATCTGCGCCGGCATCTGTGGGAGGGCGAATGGCGCAAGCCCTGAGACCGGCGCAGGCCCGGCGCGGTTTTCGACCGGCGACACGGCTTGCTAGACTGGGCGTCACCAGCAGCTCGAGACCGCCCGGGAAGCGCCGATGCGACAAGCCAAAGGCCAGATCTTCGTCACCGCTCCAGGCCAGGGGCTCTGCGAGTTCACCGATCGGGTCCGTTCCTGGGTCGCCGAGCAGGGCATCACCACGGGGCTCCTGACCCTCTATCTCCACCACACCTCGGCCTCGCTGGTGATCCAGGAGAACGCGGACCCGGCCGTGCTGCTGGACATGAACGACTTCTTCCGCCGGGTCGTGGCGGAGGATAATCGCTTCTACCGGCACACGCAGGAGGGCCCGGACGACATGCCGGCGCACATCCGCGCGGCGCTCACCGGGACCCAGCTCTCGATCCCGGTCGAAGATGGCCGGCCCGACCTCGGCCGCTGGCAGGGCATTTTCCTCTACGAGCACCGCGCCCGGCCGCGCGAGCGCCGCATCACCCTGCATCTCTTGGGCGAGTGAGGGGGCCTGCGCGAGGACAGTGGCTCAGATCCTCACGCCGCGCGCGGCTGCACGTCGCGCTCGATCTGCGTGCCTAGTTCGGCCTGCGCGCGGGAGAGATCATAAGCACTCTGCAGGTTGAGCCAGAACGCGGGCGTCGTGCCGAAATAACGCGCGAGCCGCAGCGCCGTGTCGGCGCTGATCGCCCGCGGCTTGTCCGCGCGGATGATCGCGCCGATGCGGGTGGCGGGCACTCGTAGCGCCAGCGCCAATGCGTTGGCGGACAGCCCGAGCGGCTTCATGAACTCTTGCCGCAGGACCTCGCCGGGGTGCGTGCGGATGCGCGTCACTTCCTTTTGCCTGAATGGTAATCGACGATCTCGACCTGCTCCGCGCCATTGTCCCACACGAAGCAGATGCGCCACTGGTCGTT
>CAZXYL010000311.1:0-2151 GCA_964644915.1 uncultured Geminicoccaceae bacterium | reverse complement strand
GAAACTCGGTCGGCGAAGCCAGAACGTGGAGGATCGACGCAGCATCCCGGTCGGGCGCGGGGGAGCGCGACGCGGCTTTGGCTGGCCGGGCGGCATGGGGCGCGGCGGCATCCGTGTGCCCGTGGGCACCCGACGCGGCGGCATCGGCGGGCTCGCCGGCCTGATCCTGGTCGCGCTGATCGCGCTGTTCTTCGGCGTCGACCCGAGCTTTCTGCTCCAGGGCACGGGCACCACGAGCGTTGAGCGGAGCACGCCGGCCGGCCCGCCGCCCACCGACGACGAGCTCGCCCAGTTCGTCTCCGTGGTGCTCGCCGATACCGAGGACACCTGGCACGCGCTGTTCGAGCAGCTCGACCGGTCGTACCAGGAGCCGGGGCTGGTGCTGTTCTCGGGCGGGGTCGAGTCCGCCTGCGGCCTGGCCTCCGCCGCGGTCGGGCCGTTCTACTGCCCGCTCGACGAGCAGGTGTACATCGACCTCGTGTTCTTCCGCGACCTCAAGGAGCGCCACGCCGCGCCGGGTGACTTCGCCCAGGCCTATGTGATCGCGCACGAGGTGGGCCATCACGTGCAGCACCTGCTCGGCATCGCCGACGAGGTCCGGGCCGCGCAGCAGCGGGCCGGCCGGGAAGAGGCGAACGCGCTCTCGGTCCGTCTCGAGCTGCAGGCCGACTGCTTCGCCGGGATCTGGGCGCACCATGCGCACGAGGCCCGGCAGATCCTGGAGGAGGGCGACATCGAGGAGGCGCTGAACGCCGCGAGCGCCATCGGCGACGACCGGCTGCAGGAGCGCAGGCAGGGCTACGTCGTGCCGGAGAGCTTCACCCACGGCAGCGCGGAGCAGCGCGTGCGCTGGTTCAAGCGCGGGTGGAGCACGGGCGAGATCAGCGAGTGCAACACCTTCGCGGCGGGCGAGGTCTGAGCGGATCTCGGGCGTCCGCTACTCCATCCCGAGCTGGGCGTAGATGCGCCGCGTGTACGCGCCGAAGCGCTCGGAGGTCTTGACGTCGAGGTGGCGCGGATAGGGCAGCTCGATCGTGAAGTGATCGGCCATGCGTGCGGGCCCGGCGGTCAGCACGGCGCAATGCGTGCCGAGAAAGACCGCCTCCGCGATCGAATGCGTGACGAACACGATCGTCTTCTTGCTCTCGGACCAGATGCGCAGGAGCTCCAGGTTCATGCGCTCGCGGGTGAGCGCATCGAGCGCGCCGAACGGCTCGTCCATCAGGATCAGCTTGGGGTCGTGGATCAGGGCGCGGGCGATCGCGGCGCGCTGCTGCATGCCGCCCGAGAGCTCATAGGGGTATTTGTCCTCGAAGCCCGCGAGGCCGACCATGGCGAGCAGCGCACCCGCCCGCTCGCGCGCCGCCTTCATCGGCAGGCCCAGGATCTCGGCCGGCAGGAGCACGTTCTGCAGGATGCGGCGCCATTTGAGCAGGAGCGCCGCCTGGAAGACGATGCCGACGTCGCGGCCAGGATCGAACCGCTCGCCGCCTTTGCCGATGCGCACCTCGCCGCCGTCGTGCCCGTGCAGCCCCGCCAGGATCTTCAGGACCGTGGTCTTGCCGCAGCCCGAGGGGCCGACCAGCGAGACCAGCTCGCCCTCGCCGACGTCCATGGTTACGTCGGAGACGGCGAGGAACTCCTCGCCGCGCGTGCGATAGACCTTGCGCACGTTCTCGAGATGGATGAAGGCGTCGTTCAACCGGCCCGGCCTCCGGCGTTTCCTCGCATCACACGCACCGCGCCCCCTCATAGCCGGGCTTGACCCGGCTCGCCAGGGGCGGATGCTCTGAAGCCGGCGCAGCCCCGCGCGGGGTGGACCGGCGCATCGGGAGTCCGCTTGCACATGCTCGAGAGAATCGGCCGACAGGTCTGGTACTACCTGCCGAGTGCGCTCGCCATCGCGGTCCTGATCGTGATCTGGCACTACGCGGTCGAGATCTGGCAGGTCAGGGAATACATCCTGCCCTCGCCGGGGGCCGCGCTCGACACCCTGTTCGATCCCAACTACCGCTGGCTCTACAACCTGAGCTTCACCTTCTACGCCGTGCTCGGGGCATTTGCCATCGCGACCGTGCTCGGCGTGGTGCTCGCCGTGATCATCGTCTGGCACCCGCTGCTCGAGCGCACGGTGATGCCGATCCTGGTCCT
>CAZXYL010000310.1:0-3937 GCA_964644915.1 uncultured Geminicoccaceae bacterium | reverse complement strand
CCGGCCTCGCCACCACCATCTTCGAGCAGGTGGCGAAGTTCGCCTCCTACGGCTTCGTCAAGGCGCACGCCACCGCCTACGCGCTGCTCGCCTACCAGACCGCCTGGCTCAAGGCCAACCACCCGTTCGAGTTCTTCGCCGCGACCATGACCATGGAGCGCGCGAACCTCGACCGGCTCTCGATCTACCGCCAGGAGCTGACCCGGCTCGGCATCCGCCTGCTGCCGCCCGACATCAACCGCTCCGAGGCCAACTTCACCGTCGAGGACACCGCCGAGGGCGCCGCGATCCGTTACGCTCTGGCCGCGATCCGCGGCGTGGGCGCGCAGGCGGTCGACGCCATCGTCGCCGAGCGGCAGGCGAACGGCCCGTTCGCGGACCTGTTCGACCTCACCGCGCGCGCCGGCCGGGTGCTCAACAAGCGCCTGCTCGAGAGCCTGATCAAGGCGGGCGCCCTCGACAGCCTGGAGGGCAACCGGCAGCGGCTCCTGCAGGGCATCGACCTCGCGATGCGCTATGGGGGGGCCGCGGCGGCCCAGGCCGCGAGCGATCAGAGCAGCCTGTTCGGCGGCCTCGCCGACCAGGCGCCCTTGCCCCGGCCGGCCTTGCCGGACGCGGCGGAGCTCCCGGTGCTCGACATCCTCCAGCAGGAGTTCGAGGTGCTGGGGTTCTACCTCTCCGCCCACCCGCTGGACGGCTACCGCGCCGCGCTGGCCCGGCTTGGGGTCGTCCCCTCCGACCAGCTCGCCGCCTGCTCCGGCCAGCGGGTCAAGCTCGCGGGCGTCGTGCTCGGCAAGCAGGAGCGCACCACCGCGCGCTCGCGCTTCGCCTTCGTGCAGCTTTCGGACCCCGCTGGCGTGTTCGAGGTGACCATGTTCGCGGAGCTGCTCGGGCGCGCGCGCGGGCTCCTGGAAAGCCGCCAGCCGCTGCTCATCGACGGCGACGTGCGGGTCGAGGGCGAGAGCATGAAGGTGCTCGCGAGCTCGGCCGAGGCGCTCGAGGCGACGCTCGCCAACGGTGGCGCGCGGGCGGTGAGCCGGGTCGAGATCCGCCTGCGCGACGTCGCTGCGGTGCCGGCCCTGCACGAGCTCCTGGGCCCGCACGGCAACGGCAGCGCCAAGGTCCGCCTCGTGGTCCCGCTGGACGGCGAGGAGATCACGATCGACCTCCCGGACGCCCATCGCCTGGCGCTCGCGCGCCGGGTCGACCTCGAGCGCTGCGCGGGCGTGCTCGCCGTCCTCGACCGCTGACCGCTCGACCGAGGGGGTTGCCGGGCAAAAAGAAAGCCCGACGCGCTGGTCGGGCCTTCAGGGCGGAAACGCTGCTCGGCGCTCAGCCGCGCGTATTCTCCGTGGCCTCCTGGATGTTGCGCCGGGCGGCGGTCTGCAGGGGCTCGAGGCCCTGCGCCATCATCCGGGTGCTGAGGTCGCGCAACTTGCCCGCCTGCGCGATGAAGCGCTCGATCGACGAGCGGGTGAAGTCGGCCTGGACCTCCATGACGTCCTGGGGCGTGCGGCAGGCGGCGAGCGCCTGGCCGGCACGGAGGCTCTCCTGCACCTGCGCCTGCCAGAAGCCGAGCCACTCCTGCTGGAGGTCGCGCGCGGCCTCGAACATCGTGGTGCCGGCCGCCTGCGCGCTCTCGACATTGCGGCGGCCCATGCTCGCGAACGCTTCCGCGCCACGCCCGGCCGTCTCGCTCGCCGAACTCAGCGCCTCCGCACCCCTCGCGCCTGTCTCCTGCATCGCCTCTGCGCTCCTCTCGCTGGTCTGCCGCATCGCCCCGACCTGCTCGGCGGCGGCGCGTTTCGCGGCTTCGGCGCCGCGCTGATGCAGCTCGCTTGCGGCCTCGGTCGCCTGCTCGGCGGCCTTTTGCGGCGTCGCAGCGCCCGCCGGGCTCACCACCGCCGCAGTCTCGGCGCGCGTCTGCGCGCCCGTCCCAGGCCGCTTTTCCGGAGCCTCGGTCGCCTTGCCGTTGCCGGCGGCCCCGGGCTTGGCCTCCGCGCCCACCTTGAAGCGGGTGCGGATGCTCTCGAGCGTCTGCTTGCCGATGCCGCTCACCTCCTCGAGCTGGTCCACCTTCTTGAAGCCGCCCTGCGCCTTCCGGAACGCGATGATGGCATCGGCGGTGCTCGCGCCGATGCCCGGGACCGCCGCGAGCTCGTCGCGGCTCGCTGCGTTCAGATCGACCTTGGCCCCTTGCTTGCCCTTGTCCGCCATGGCTCCTTCCCTCGCCGTGCTACGCCGAACGGGACGCGCCGTACGATGCGGTCGCGCCCTCGCCCATCTCATGCGTTCAACGCGAGCAAGTGTACCACGGTTCTGCTGCATTGCACAAAAGTTTTATGCCGCAAGTGCGAAAGGAACTCCCGCTCGACGGTGCAGTTTCTTCAGAGAGGCTTCGCAACGCAGGGGGCTTGCCTCGTTGACTCGGCGCGATGCTCCGGCATCATGCCGAGCAGCATCTGCAGGCGCGTGGGAGAGCGACATGGAGGATCCGAAGCGCGTGGTCGGCGAATGGCTCGATCGGTACGAATTGAGCGCCGGCGCGGACACGGAGCAGGTGCAGGCCGTGAAACGCGAGATCGACAAGATGAGCCCGGGGCAGCTCGAGAGGTTTGCCGCCTGGCTCGAGGAACGCCACCGGTGCCACGAGCCGACGGGCGGCACGTCGCGCGCCGGCCATGGTATCCGCGGCTTCGGCCTGCAGCGCGCGGCGGCGCAATCCAAGCGGAGGATCAACCTGCCCGGCCTGCGCTTCATTCGCGCCGGCATGTAGGCACGCGAGCGGCACGTCCACCGCCGCGGCGAACGTTTCAGCTCCGCTCGGGGGCGATGCGGCGGAAGGACAATGCCTCCGCGATGTGCGCGCGCGAGATGCGCTCGGTGCCGTCGAGGTCGGCGATCGTGCGCGCGACCCGCAGCACCCGGTGATAGCCGCGCGCCGTGAGATGCATCCGTTCCGTGGCGCGGATGAGCAGATCCCGGCCGCGCGCATCCGGATCGGCGATGCAATCCAACAACTCCCCCTCGGCCTCGGCATTGGTGCGCAGCTCCGGCCGCCGAAGCCTGGCGAAGCGCTCGGACTGCACCTCGCGCGCCTTGGCCACACGCGCCGCGATGCGTGCCCGCGGTTCCGAAGGCGGTGGCGTGCTCATCTCCGCGGGGCTGAGCGCCGGCACCTCGACGTGCAGATCGATGCGATCGAACAGCGGCCCCGAGATCCGCGCCTGATAGTCGCGCGCGCATTTCGGCGCCCGCGCGCAGGCGAGCACCGGATTGTCCAGATAGCCGCAGCGGCAGGGGTTCATCGCCGCGACCAGCTGGACGCGCGCGGGATAGGTGACGTGGTGATTGGCGCGCGCGACCGTGATCCTGCCCACCTCGAGCGGCTGGCGCAGGCTCTCGAGCACGGCGCGGGCGAACTCCGGCAGCTCGTCCAGGAACAGCACGCCCTTGTGCGCGAGCGAGACCTCGCCCGGGCGCGCGTGCGGGCCGCCACCGACCATCGCCGCAACGGAGGTGGCGTGGTGCGGGCTGCGCAGGGGCCGGCGCTCGGTGAGCCTGCCGTCGTGCAGCAGACCGGCGACCGAGGCGACCATGCTGACCTCGAGGATCTCGGCCGGATCCAGCGGCGGCAGCAGGCCCGGCAGGCGGGCCGCGAGCATGGACTTGCCGGAACCGGGCGGGCCGATCAGCAGCAGGTTGTGGCCGCCGGCAGCGGCGATCTCGAGGGCGCGCTTGGCGGTCTCCTGGCCCTTGATGTCGGCGAGCTCGGGATAGTCGGCGCGCTGCTCCAGGAGCCGGGGCGTGGGCGGCGTCAGCACCTGCGCGCCGTTAAAATGGTTGATCAGCGCCAGCAGGTGGGGCGCCGCCAGGACCTCGATGTCGCTGCCGAGCCAGGCCGCCTCGCCGCCGCAGGGCGCCGGGCAGATCAGGC
>CAZXYL010000309.1:0-2346 GCA_964644915.1 uncultured Geminicoccaceae bacterium | reverse complement strand
GATGGCGACCGACTACAGCCTCGCGTCCCGGACCTTCGCGCTCGATGTGAGCGCGCTCGCCTGGTCGCGCGAGGTGCTGGACGCGATGGCGGTCGATCCCGCACTCATGGCGCCCCTGGTCGCGAGCGGGCAGCGGCTGGGCAGGGTCGGCGCAGAGGCCGCCGCCGCGACCGGGCTGCCGCGCCATTGCGCGGTCGCGGTCGGCGGCCACGACCACGTGGTCGGCGCGCTCGCCGCCGACGCCATGCGCCCGGGCGTCCTGCTCAGCTCCACCGGGACCACGGAGGCGCAGCTCATGGGGTCCGCCGCGCCCGGGCGCGACCCCGCGCTCGGCCGGGCCGGCTTCTCGCAGGGGGTGATCGTGGTCGACGCGCCGGTCTGGTACGTGGTCGGCGGCCTGTTCACGGCGGGCGCCGCGATCGACTGGTTCCGCCGGACCATGGCGGGCGGCGCCGATTACGAGATCCTGATCGAGGAGGCCGCCGCCGCCCCGCCCGGCAGCCTTGGTGCCGGCTTCCTGCCGCAGCTTCGCCTGGGCACGCCGCCGCACCCCGACCCTTATGCGCGCGGCGCCTTCTTCGGGCTCAGCACGGACATCACCCGCGGCGCCCTGTTCCGCGCGGTGCTCGAAGGCATCGCCGCCGATTCGCACCGCTGCGCACAGGCGATGGTGGCGCTGTCGGGGGCAGAGCCGCCCGCGGCAGTGAGGGTGATCGGCGGGCTGACGCGCAACGCGCTCTACATGCGCATCAAGGCCTCGCTGACCGGGCGGCCGGTCACGGTCGTGCAACTGCCCGATTCGGTCGCCATGGGGGCGGCACTCCTCGCCGGGATCGGGTCGGGTGTCTATCGGAGCCTGGAGGACGGGCAGCGCCAGATGCGGCGCGACGAGCGCGTCGTGCAGCCCGACCCGGCCGAGCACGCCCTGTACGAGCGGCTCCTGCGCGAGGTCTATGCGCCCGCCTATTCGACCGTGCGCCCGCTCCATGAGGCCGCCCGACGCTGCCTCGGCGATCGCTGAATACTTGACGTGTACGGAAGCTAGCCGTACAGTCCGCCAGAGCAGGAGGGATCCGCCATGACCACAGCTAACCCGCATGATGGGCCGGACGGCACGGCGAAGGCCGCGCGCCTCGAAGCTCGGATCACCGCGGCGCAAAAGGCCCTGTTTCAACGCGCCGCGGCGCTGACGGGGCGATCCGTGTCCGATTTCGTGATCAGCAGTGCCCAAGAAGCAGCCGCGCGCACCCTGCGCGAGCACGAGGCCATGACCCTGAGCGTCCGCGATAGCGAAGCCTTTGTCGCGGCGCTTCTGCGCGCCGATGAGCCCGGCCCGCGGCTGCGCCGGGCGGCGCGGCGCTACCGCAAGGCCCTGCATCGATAGATGGAGGCGGAAAGCGACCGGCCGTCCTGGCTCATCGAACCGCTCGGCAAACACCACGACCGGGCGGATTTTTCATGCGGGAACGACGCGCTTGACCGCTACCTTAAGAGCCAGGCCGGGCAGGACGCCCGCCGCCATGTCGCCGCGCCCTTCGTGGCCGTTCCAGCCGCGGGCAGCCGTGCCGTCCTTGGCTACTACACGCTTTCCGCCTTCGGCGTTGAACTGACCGAACTCCCGGACGAGACGGCGAAGAAGCTCCCCGGCTACCCCGTAGTGCCGGCCGCGCTCCTCGGCCGCTTGGCCGTGGATCATCGCCACAGGGGCAGAGGGCTGGGCGAGTTTCTCCTCACGGACGCGTTGTACCGGACCTATGCCCAGGCATCACAGATCGCGGCGGCAGCGGTCGTGGTCGAGGCGCTCGACGAGCAGGCCGCGCGCTTCTACCGGCATTTCGACTTCATCCCGTTCCCGGGGCGCCAGGACCGGCTGTTCCTGCCCATGCGGGCCGTGGCGACGCTGTTCCGGAGCGATCGGCCTGCGCCGTAGACTTTTGCGACCAGCTGGTAACGGTCGCTGCTCAGCGCAGCACGTCCTCCGAGATCTCCAGATCCTCCTCGAGCGCCCGGGCCGGTCGCGTTCCGCCTTTTTGCAGCGTGTCGTGGTAGGCGCGCACCGCCTCGGCCGGCCCGATCTCGCCGTCCACAAGGCGCTTCATGAGCGCCACCAGGGCGAGCGGGTCCTCGGCCAGGTTGATCTTGCGGCCGAACAGCACCAGGCGCGCGCCGCCCCGCTGCGCGGCCGCGAGCAGCTCGAAGGTATCCCGCGTCGTGCCGGCACCGCCGCCGAGGATGCCGACGATGATGGTCGGATCGTAGGCGACCAGCTCCTCCAGCGCCCGCGGGCCGTTATACGCGATCTTCAGGAACTGCGGCCGGCAGGCCTCCGGCACGGCCGCGATCACG
>CAZXYL010000308.1:0-4018 GCA_964644915.1 uncultured Geminicoccaceae bacterium | reverse complement strand
CGGGGCGAGCTTCGTGTTTCTCGTGGACGCGCACTACACCGTGAATGCGGCGCTCTCCGACACCTCGCAGGCCGAGCGGCAGCTGCCGGTCTATCGATACGACAGCGCACAGGATCTCGTTCTGCCCCGCGGCTGCGCGCTGATCGGGGTGGAGCTGCTCGACGAAGCGGTGGAGCTGCCGAGCTTCCGCCACCCGCTGAACGCGGCTTATGTGTTCGGCCCCGAGCGCAGCTCGCTCTCGCCCGAGATGGTGGCGCGCTGTGATCACGTGGTGAAGATCCCGACGCGCTTCTGCATAAACCTGGCCGCGGCGGGGGCGATCGTCATGTACGACCGCCTGCTCAGCCACGGCCGCTTCGCGCCGCGCCCGGTGCGCTCGGGCGGACCTGTGGAGCCGCTCGCGCCGCACGTCCACGGCAAGGTGATCACCCGTCGCCGCACGCCGCCGGCCGCGGCCGAGGAGGACTGAGGCCCGTGCCTCGGCGGTCGGCGCTGTTGCCGGCTGGTCACGCCGCACGGCAAGCCCGCCGACCTCGCTTGGCGCGCTCTTCCGAGCGGCCCATGTAATATGGGCTCCGGTGCCGTGTCGCTGGGGGCGCATGCAGAAACAGGAGATCGTCATGAGGATCCGCGCCGATCTCGACCAGCGTGTCGTGGTGGATACCGAGGATCTGCCCTGGGTCGATTCGCCGGAGCCGGGTGTGCAGCGGCGCATGCTCGAGCGCGACGGCGAGGAGGTGGCCCGGGCGACGTCGATCGTCCGCTTCGCGCCGGACAGCCGGTTCGCCGCCCACAGCCACGGCGCCGGCGAGGAGTTTCTCGTGCTCGACGGCGTGTTCTCGGACGAGGACGGCGACTTCGGCCCGGGGGCCTATGTGCGCAACCCGCCGGGCTCCCGCCACACGCCGAGCAGCGCTCCCGGCTGCACGATCTTCGTCAAGCTGCGCCAGATGGACCCGGACGATTGCACCTCCGTGCGCATCGACACCACCGGCGGGGAGTGGCGCCCGGGCCCGGCCGGGGGCGTGGAGGTGATGCCACTGTACCAGCGCGATCCGGAACGCGTGGTGCTGCTGCGCTTTGCGCCGGGGGCGCGCCTCGAGCGGCAGGAGCACCCCGGGGGCGAGGAGATCCTGGTGCTCGACGGCTCGCTCGAGGACGAGCACGGCTGCTATCGCAAAGGCACCTGGCTGCGCAGCCCGCCCGGCAGCGCGCACCGCCCCTTCAGCCGGGAAGGCTGCCTGCTCTACGTCAAGACCGGCCACCTGGGCCGTCCGCCCGCGCCTGATGCCGCCAGCTGACGAGCAGCTCGGGCGCGCTGCCCGGGGCCGAAGCCGCTTGCAGGGCCGGCTGATGCCGCGCTCGCGAGCGCCACGCCGGTGAGCACGGCTGTCTCCCTGGCACTGCAGGGTGGCGGGGCCCACGGTGCTTTCACCTGGGGCGTCCTGGACCGTCTGCTCGAGGTCCCGGATCTGGTCATCGAGGGCATCAGCGGCACGAGCGCCGGGGCCATGAACGCCTGTGTCCTTGCTCAGGGGCTGATGGACGACGGCGCCGAAGGCGCCAGGCGCGAGCTCGCCGGGTTCTGGCAGAGCATCAGCGATCTCGGCCTCACGCTCCACAACCCGTACCAGACCACGCCGTTTCACGCGCTCGCGCGGGCCTGGAACCTGGACTGGACGCCGGCCAGCATCTGGCTCGACGTCATGGCCCAGTTCGTCTCGCCCTATCAGCTCAACCCGCTCGATCGCAATCCGCTCGCGGAGATCCTGGACCGGCGGCTCGACTTCGCCCGGCTGCGCACCTCCTCGCCGGTCAAGCTCTTCATCTGCGCGACCAATCTCAAGACCAACAAGATGAGGATCTTCGAGCGCGGCGAGCTGTCGACCCGGGCGATCCTCGCCTCTGCCTGCCTGCCGCAGTTCAACCGCGCCGTCGAGGTGGACGGCGAGTTCTACTGGGACGGCGGCTACAGCGGCAATCCGGTGCTCAAGCCTCTGATCCGCAAATGTGCCGCCCGCGATATCGTTCTGGTCAAGCTCAACCCGCTGCGCCGCGAGCAGCTGCCGATCTCGGCCCGAGACATTCTGGACCGGATGAACGAGGTCACCATGAACGCCGCCCTGATGCGCGAGCTCGACGCGATCGCCACGATCAACCGGCTGATCCGGGAGGGCCAGATCACCGATCCGCGCTACGACCACATCCGCTTCCACGCCATCGACGACCCCGAGGTCATGACCGGCCTCGGTGTGCGCAGCAAGAACAACACCAGCTGGGCTTTCCTCACCTACCTGCACGACGCCGGCCGCGCCCGTGCCTCGCAATGGCTGGAGAGCAGCCGTGACAGAATCGGCCGCGAATCGACACTCGATCTGGACGAGTTCGCGGTATAACGGTGGCAGCCCTTGTTTGCTGTTCCGGCGCCGCATGCCGGCTGCCGGCGCCTGTTTCGCCTGGAAGAAGATCCTCGATGACCGTTGCCGCCGCCGTCACCACGTTCAACCGCCTCGAATCCTTGCAGCGCTGCATCGAGGCCATCCGGGCGCAGGACCGGCCACCCGACGAGATCATCGTGGTCGACGACCAGAGCAGCGACGGCACGCGGGAATGGCTCGACAGCCAGCAGGGCCTCGTGGTCGTGCATCAGCCCGAGAACGGCGGCTGCGCCAACAGCTTCCACACGGTGCTCAAGATCGCCTACGACCGCGGGCACGACTTCGCCTGGGCCATGGACGACGACGTCTACCCGGAGCGGAGCGCGCTGCGCACGGTCCTGGAGGCCTATGACGAGCTGACCCGGCAGGGGGTCAAGGTGGGCGGCCTCACGGCGTACCAGGCGCAGTGGGACGACGGCGGGGTGACGTGGCTGCCCTTTCGGCTGCCGAGCTCCGTCGCCCGGGCCTTTCGCTACCGCTATCTGAGCCCCGAGGTCGGCATCGAGCGCGGCAAAGGCGAGCCGAAGGAGATCGATCTGTACGCCTTCATCGGCACGCTGTTCCCGCGGGCCGCCATGGCCGAGGTCGGGTTTCCGCGGCGGGAGTTCTACTACTACGGCGAGGACACCGACTACGCCCTGCGGCTCGCCGAGCGCGGCTTCAAGAGCTTCATCGTGCCGCGCTCGGTGGTGCAGCACGCCGGTGGCGGCTTCCGCGCGCCGGCGCTGCTGCCGGTGGCAGCGAACTGGCGCTACTACTACATGTACCGCAACCAGCTGGCGCTGGTGCGAATGTACCGCCGCCGCCTCGGCACCGCGAAGGCGCTCGCCTGCAGCCTGCGCATCCTGATGGGCGTGGGCAAGCGTCTGATGATGGAATCGCGACGCGCCAACTTCGGCGCCTGCCGGTTCGCCCTCCTGGGCGTGGCCGACGGCCTGACCGGGCGCATGGGCAAGCGGGTCGCCCCGGGCGGGTAGGCTCCGCCGCGCGTCCCTCTCAGCTCAGGAACCGGCGGACGAGCAGCACGCCGACCACCGCCACCAGCGCACCCAAGAGCAGCAGGAAGAGGATGATCATCGCGATCCCGCCCAGGATCGCGCTGAGGGTATCCCAGAACCCGATCTGCGCGATCAGGATCACCAGCACCAGAAAAGCCAGAAGCGGCATTGGCTTTGTCCCCTCCCTCCGGGCGAGCAGTCTGTCACAGCCGCGCGAACTCCGCGAGCAGGGTGGCATGCGCGCGCATGCCCCGCTCGAAGCACACCAGCTCGAACTTCTCGTTCGGCGAGTGGATGCGATCGTCGCCGAGACCGAAGCCCACGAGCAGCGATTCCAGGCCGAGCAGCCGCCGGAACAGCTCGACCGCCGGGATCGAGCCGCCCATGCCGATCAGCGCCGGCGGGCGGCCGAAGACCCGCTCAAGCGCATGGCGGGCGGCCTCCAAAGCGGGGCTGTCGGTGGACACCCGGATCGCGGGCGCGGCGCCGAAGGTCGCGACCGTGACGCGGCAGTCGGGGGGCGTGCGCGCATCGAGGAACCGCTGCAGCCCGGCCAGGATCTTCTGCGGGTCCTGGTCCGGC
>CAZXYL010000307.1:0-1913 GCA_964644915.1 uncultured Geminicoccaceae bacterium | reverse complement strand
GGGCGCAGGGCCGCGGCGAGACCGTGATTCACCCGCGCGTGCACCTCACACCCTGGGAGAAGAACGGCGAGATCTTCGGTCATTTCAACGTCCTGCGCGGCTGCGTTCACCCGCTTAACTTGGCCGGGGTCAAGATCGTCTCGGACTTCCTCGACAACTATCGCCAGGGGCTGCGCTCGGAGATGGCGCTGCTCAACCTGTTCGAGCCGCGCACGGGCGTTCCGGTCGCGGTGATCGACGCCTCCGACATCACCGACATGCGCACCGGCGCCATGACCGCCCTCGGCGCGAAATACCTGGCCCGCGGGAACGCCAGGGTGCTCGGCCACGTCGGCGCGCGCGGTACCGCTTATTGGAACGTCCGCCTGCTCGACCGGCTGTTCGATTTCGAGGAGATCCGGGTGCATTCGCGCCGGCCGGAGAGCCGGGAAGCCTTCGCCGAGCGTCTCCGGCGCGACCTCGGCAGGGACATCATCGTCGCGGACAGCTGGCGGGCCTGCCTCGAAGGCGCCGACGTCATGGTCGAGGCCTCGCGCCTGCCGCGGCCGGAGCCGCTGTTCGAGACCGCCTGGATCGGGCCCGGCGCCTGCGTCATCCCCTACGGCACGATGAGCGCGGTCGAGCTCTCGCTCACCAACATCATGGACAAGATCGTGGTCGACGACTGGGGCCAGGCGCGCGCCGGGCCCTATGGTGCTTTGCGGGCACACGTCGACGGCGGCCGGCTCTCCGAGGCGAACCTGCACGCCGAGCTCGGCGAGATCGTGGCGGGCTCGAAGCCCGGGCGCGAACGCGACGACGAAATCATCCTCTTCTGGCACCGCGGCCTGTCGCTCTCCGACATTGCCCTCGGCCACGCGATGCTCGAGAAGGCGAAGGCCATGGGCATCGGCCAGAGGTTGCGCTTTCAGTAGCGGCGCTCAGATGGCCGAGCTGATCCTCGACGGCACCGGGCTCACCATCGAGCGCGTCGCCCAGGTCGCGCGGGCGGGGCGCCCGGTCGCGATCGCGGAGGCGGTCTGGCGGCGGCTGGACGCGGGGCGCGCCCTGGTCGAGCGCTATCTTCGGGACGACATTCCGGCCTACGGCCTCAACACCGGGCTCGGCGGCAATCTCGGCCACCGTCTGCGGCCGGAAGAGATCCCGACCTTCCAGGCGCAGCTGATCCGCGGCCGCGCGGTCGCGGTCGGGCCGCCGCTGCCGGCCGGGGTGGTGCGCGCGGCGCTGCTCGCCCGGGCGAACGGCATCGCCCGCGGTACCAGCGGCGTCTCGCCGGCCGTGCTCGCCATGTTGGTCGAGCTGCTGAACCGCGCGGTCACACCGGTCGTGCCCTCGCGCGGCTCAATCGGGGCGGCCGACCTCGCGCCGATGGCGCATATCGGGCTTGTGATGGTGGGCTTGGGAGAGGCAGAGCTCGGGGGCGAGCGGCTGGCGGGGGCGGAGGCGCTGCGGCGCGCCGGGCTCGCGCCGGTCGAGTTCGGGGCCAAGGACGCGCTTGGCCTGATCAACGCCAATGCGCTCACGGTCGGGCACGCGGCGCTGGTGCTCGACGGCACGTGCCGGCTGATGCTCGCGGCGGCCGCCGCTGCGGCGCTCTCGTGCGAGGGCTACGCCGCCAATCTCGGCACTTTCGATGCCCGCACCTCGGCGCTCCGCCCGGCACCGGGTCAGGAGGCGGCGGCCGTGCTCTATCGCGCCCTGCTCGCGGGCTCGAGCCTGGAGACGCCGGGCGCCGCCCGCGCGATCCAGGACGCGCTCTCCTTCCGCTGTCTGCCGCAGATCACGGGCGCTGCGCTCGCGGCCCTGGCGCACGCGGTCGCGATCACCGAGACCGAGCTGAACGCCGCGGCCGACAACCCGGCCGTACTGACCGAGCACGACCTGATCCTGTCCACGGGCAACTTCCACCTCGC
>CAZXYL010000306.1:0-2287 GCA_964644915.1 uncultured Geminicoccaceae bacterium | reverse complement strand
CTCGGGCGTCTGCTCGACGGGGCCGATTGAGCGCTCGCCTCCAGGCCGATCAACTTGCGCCGAGGCCTTTCGGGCCGCTAGATTGCCCGGTGGTTCAACCGGTTGCGCATGGCGAGACGATTTGTGGCTGAAACGTCGACGAGGCTCAGGATCAATCTCGCTCAAGGCGAGTTCGAGGTCGAAGGCAGCGAGGCGTTCGTCAAGGCTTATGCCGAGCGCTTCGAGGCGCTGCTCGAGCGGCTGAACGGTGCCGCGGCGGCCGCGCCGCCGAAGGGGCTGCTTCAAGGCGTCCCGGTCGAGGGGCCGCCGGTGCCGCCCAGCTTCGGCGAGATCGTCCAGAAGCTGCCGCGGACGGCATCCGATGTCGATCGCATCCTGGTGGCCGGCCACTTCGCCCAGCTCCGCAGCCCGGACAAGTCCTTCAGCACCGCCGATGCCAACGCGCTCCTGACCGAGCAGGGAATCAAGGTCGGCAACCCGTCGCAGTGCGTGCGACAGAACCTGGTCGCAAAGCGCGTGTTCAAGCATCAGGGCCGCTATCGGGTCTCGCAGGCGGGCGTCGACCACCTGCGCCAGCTCCTGGGAACGGCCTTCCCGGAGGCGGCATGAAGCTGTTCGGCACCCGACCCGATCCGGCGGGCGACCCGGTCGCAGAGGCCCGGCAACGGCTGATCGAGGCGGTCGAGCGCGACGTCTCGGTCTGGGGCGAGGGCGGTGGCGGGCACGAGCTCGACCCGCGGGTCAAGGCAGCACTCGGCAAGGTGCCGCGCGAACGGTTCGTGCCCGGCGTCGCGCCCGAGCGCGCCTATCTGAACCGCGCCCTGCCGATCGGCCACGGCCAGACCATCTCGCAGCCGCTGGTGGTCGCGCTGATGACCCATCACCTGCGCCTGGAGCCGACCTCCCGCGCGCTCGAGGTGGGCACCGGCTCCGGCTATCAGGCGGCGATCCTGGCCGAGCTTGCGCAGGAGGTCGTGACGATCGAGGTCCTGGCGCCGCTCGCCGAGGCCGCCCGCGCGGTTCTGGACGAGCTGGGCTATCGCAACATCGTCTTTCGCGTCGGCGACGGTGCCGCCGGCGCGCCCGACCTCGCCCCGTTCGATGCGATCCTCGTCGCCGCAGCCGCACGCGCCATCCCGAGCGCGCTGGTCGATCAGCTGAAGCCCGGCGGGCGCATGGTGATCCCCGTGGGCGGCTTCCCCGACGCGCAGGATCTGCTTCTGCTGACCAAGGGCGACGACGGCCGGGTCAGCGAGCGCGTGCTGTTCCCGGTCGCCTTCGTGCCGCTGACGGGCGGCGGGCGGGAATCCTGACGCTCTCCTTGCCCGGCGGCGGGAGATCGGCTATCTATCTCTCATGACGCTCGTGACCGACAAGCTTCGCCAGGGCGGCGCGCGAATTAGCGGCCCGGCCTCGATTCGGGGCCGGGAGTTCGCTGTTCGCCGCTCCACCGCTTGCGAAGAGGTTGTCGGTCATGTCGTCGCCCGCCTTTCAACGCACTGATTGCTTCTCCGTCTTCTCCCTCGCCGACCCGTCGACCCTGCCGCGCGTGCTCGAGGTCTTCAGCCTGCACGGGCTGGTGCCGAACTCGTGCCACAGCACGCGCGATGACGCCGATCAGCTGGTGATCGACATCCAGGTCGCGGGCCTCATGGCCGCACAGGCCGAGCAGCTGGCGCGCCGCCTCGGGCGCGTCGTCACCGTGACCCAGGTGCTCTGGTCGGAGAAGCGGCTCGCCGCGAGCCAAGCCGCCGCGTAGTCGCTGTCGACGGCAGGTCGGGTACCTCCGTCCGCGGCATCCGCCGCGGGGGACGCATCCAACCGGACAGATCGTGTGCTGCCGACAGATTCTATCGAGGGGTGACAGCGCATGCGCAAGAGGGCATGCTTTTGATGCCATTCACAGGTTCGGCATTCACCGGGCGGACGCAATGGTTGAGGAGCATCGCACCAACGCGCGCACGATTGATCGTCGCCACGCCGCCATTCTCGCCGCCGACGTGGTCGACTACGGCCGCCTCATGGCCGAGGACGAAGTCGATACGCATACTCGTATCAGGGCGTTTCTGACCGAGCTGTTCGAGCCCGGGGTCACCGGGCACGGCGGGCGCATCGTCCGCCTGATCGGTGATGGCGCCACGGCGTGGTCATCGCGGTCCGGTGGAAAGCCTCGCCGACCCGTCGACCCTGCCGCGCGTGCTCGAGGTCTTCAGCCTGCACGGGCTGGTGCCGAACTCGTGCCACAGCACGCGCGATGACGCCGATCAGCTGGTGATCGACATCCAGG
>CAZXYL010000305.1:0-3428 GCA_964644915.1 uncultured Geminicoccaceae bacterium | reverse complement strand
CTCGCCTGGACTTGAACGCATGACGGTCCGTCTGAGCGAGCTTCGCCGCGGGCTCAAGACCGGCGCCGAGGTGATCGGCGGCCTGCTGCTCGCGGTCATGTTCGGGGCGTTTCTCTTGCAGATCTTCATGCGCTACGTCGTGGGCCGCCCGCTCGATTGGACGCTCGAGGTCTGCCTGATCGCGTATGTCTGGTTCGTGTTCTGGACCCTCGCGTTCCTGCTGCACGAGCGCGAGCACATCGCCTTCAATCTGCTGGCGCAGAGCGTGCCGCCGCCAGTCCGGCGCGCCTTCGCGCTGATCAGCACCGGGCTGATCGCGGGCCTGCTCCTCGCGGCCCTGCCTGCGACCTGGGACTACATCGCCTTCATGGCACGCGATACGACCTGGGTTCTGCACCTGCGCTTCGATCTGGTGTTCGGCATTTTCCTCGTCTTCATGCTCGCCGCGATCGGCCGCTCGCTCTGGACGCTGCGCGGCCTCCTGGGGCGGGACTGGCGCGAGCACCTGTAAGCCAGGTTCAGACCAGGCTCGCGAGGCGCGGCCTCGACATCGCGGCGCGCTCTCCTAGCTTCAAGGCTGCCTGGTCGGACGTGCCCGCTGGCGCGGGCGTCTTCCCCCGAAACGTCGCGGGAGGTCGGGTGTCGAATCGCTTGTCAGCCGTACTCTGCGCCCTCGGTCTCGCCGCGTGCGGCCCGGGACCGATCGAGAGCTCGTACCTGGGCCCGCCCGACGCCATCGAGCGGGCGATCAGAGAGTACTATCGCGTCAACGCCACCGAAGAGGTGGGTCAGTGCCTGCGGCCCTACATGGACGGCATCACCGCGGCCGAGGTGGTCGAGGACAGGCCGGAGGAACTGGTCGTCAGGGTCCGGTACTTCTTCCGCGACCAGTTGGTGGATCCGAGCGATAGCCTCGGCCCGGCCAGCGGCTGCACCGGCTTCGGCGAGCGCATCTTTGTCCTCGCGGACACCTTGGACGGCCCACGGGTGGTCGGGATGTCGGGGCCGGACGAGGAGCCCGTGCTGCGGACCTTGTTTCGCCGCGGCTGGGAGGGGCTGACCGGCGGTGGCGGCGGGTAGGCCGGACGTGCGGACATCCGCGCCACGCCAACCAACTCTCACCAGCTGTCGAGAACGTTGCGCTGGCTGGCGAAAAGAGAGACCTTGCGGTGGTCTCCAACCCCCGCTCCTGGAGGTCGCCCCGCATGCCGATGGTCGAGCTGCGCTCGGTGCTGGAGCGCCTGTCCGAATACCCGCTCCTCGTCTTCGAGGCCGGCGACGTCGTGCTCTCCACGGGCGGCGAGACGGGCCGGCTCCTGGTCCTGAGCAAGGGCGCGGTCGATGTCATCAAGAACGAGGTCTACATCACCCGGGTGACCGAGCCGGGGGCTGTCTTCGGCGACATGGCCATCTTGCTGGGGCAGCCCCATTCGGCCGACGTGCTGGCGGTGCAGACCTCGAGCTTCTACGTGATCGACGATGCCGAGGGCTTCCTCAAGACCGAGCCGTGGGCGGCGCTCTACCTCGCCGTGGTCCTGGCAGGCCGGCTCGATGCGGTCAACCGCCTCCTGGTCGACGCCGGCACCCGGCTCGCGCAGTCCCAGCACCGGCGCGGCTTCATCGGCCAGACGCTCGATCAGATCGCGCGCGCCCTGCAGATGGGCGTGCCGCCCTAGCGCGATCCGCCCGCCGCGCTCGCTCAGGCCGCGAGGTGAACACGGGGGTGGTGATCGGGCCCTTGCCACTGAATCGGGTAGCGGCCCTTGTTCTCCTCGAGGAACCGCGTGAACTGGTCGAGCGTGAGCGGCCCGGGCAGCGGATAGCGCGCGCGGATCTTCTGGATCGCATCCTGATAGCGCCCGAGACCGCCGAAGCCGCGCGGATGCAGGTCCGGATCGATGCCAGGAGCTCACCGCGCCGGCGGGCGCGCGCCAGCGGCTCGTACCAGTCCTCGATCCGCGGCAGGCCCACCGCCTCTACACCGTGCTGGAACAGCGTGAGCCAGATCTCATCGAACCGGTTGATGCTATCGAGATAGCGTTCGAGCGCTTCCACCGAGGGCTCCATGTTGAACTTGAACCAGAACGGCACGCTACCGGTGCGCAGCGTCCACCAGGGCTCGACCATGATGAAGGATTCGACGAACAGGCGGTTCGCCCGGATGCGGCGCTGGCGGTACCACCAGCGGTAGAGATCGGCCACCAGCGGGCTCAGATCCTCCGGCTCCTCGAAGTTCAGGCGCGCCACGCGATAGCCGTGATCGCGCGCGAAGCGCTCCACGTCCTCGCCCAGACGCGGCTCGAAGCCCCATTCCGCCTCGGGTGTCTCCTCGTTCGGCTCCGGGGAGTCCCAGCGGCGACGGTGCGAGCCATATTTCTCTCGGCATGTCTGGCACCTCCCGCGTGGGCGTTGGGCAAGGACGCTGCGGCGCGCCAGCCTCTCTGGCGCCCTGCAGATCCTTTCCATCGGGGTCGAGGCGAGGCCATTGCTTGCCGCGCGTCAACCCGGGCAACCGGCACGGCGCGAAAGGTTCCGCTGCGCGCAGGTCGGGCGCTGGCGCGGGCGGCGGCCGCCGGCTATCCTGGCCGCTCCCGACGGGTTAAGGGACGAGGATCATGTGCAGCCTCTGCGGCGTGCTCGGCGCCGAGGATCACTGGACCGACGCGGCCGGGGGCCGGGGCCCGTTCGCCAGCCGAGACGGGCGGATCACCCGCCGCCAGGAACGCCAGCGCCGGGTCGCGCTCGCCAACCGGGTGCTGTCACATTACCGGCTCAAGCTCGGTGACTGGGAGGCTCAATACGTGCTCCGAACCCCTACCGGAGGCAGCGAGCTGGTGCCGGACCTCGCCCATATGTGGCCGGCGGCCGAGCGGCTGGCGAAGCGCCGCTGCGATCCGCTCGATCGCGCCCTGATCGAGGCGCTGGAGACGAGCTGAGCGCGTGGCCGGGTACCAGAGCCTGATCCCCGTCAACCTGATCACGGGCTTTTTGGGCTCCGGCAAGACCACGTTGCTCAACCGGCTTCTCAAGTCGCCGCGGCTCGCCGACACCGCGGTGCTGATCAACGAGTTCGGCGAGGTGAGCCTCGATCATCTGCTGCTCGAGGCGGTGGACGCCGAGACCGTGATCCTGGAGAGCGGGTGCGTGTGCTGCACCATCCGGGGCGATCTGGCAGACGCCATGCGCACCCTGTTCTCGAAGCGCGAGCGCGGGCTGGTGCCGCGCTTCGACCGGGTGGCGATCGAGACCACGGGCCTCGCCGACCCGGCGCCGATCGTCTCGACACTGAGCGCCGAGCCGGTGCTCCGGCACCATTTCCGCCTCGGCAACATCGTGACCACGATCGATGCCGCGAACGGCCTGGACACGCTCGCCGAATACCCGGAAGCGGTGAAGCAGGCGGCAATCGGCGACCGGCTCGTGATCAC
>CAZXYL010000304.1:0-18989 GCA_964644915.1 uncultured Geminicoccaceae bacterium | reverse complement strand
GCTCGCGGCTGAACACCTGCCCGGCCAGGATCAGCGCCTGCGCCTTGGCCCGGGTCTCGGCGAGGCCACGCTCGACCAGGAGCTGGTCGAGCCGCCGCTTGGGCATGCCGAGCCGGGCTGCAGCCGTCAAGCGCTCGCGCGCGCCTGCTCGAGCGTGAGCGACGGGTCCAGGGTCATCCGCGCGAGCGCGGCGATGTGGCTCGCGTTGAGGCCCGCCTCCTCGTACATGCCGCGCGGGCTGCCGTGCTCGATGAAACGATCCGGCAGGAACATCGAGCGCAGGCGCAGCCGGCCGCGATCGAGCAGCCCGGCCTGAAGCAGGAACTGCTGGACGTGCGCGGCGAAGCCGCCGATGGCACCCTCCTCGATCGTGATCAGCACGTCGTGCTCAACGGCAAGGCGCCGGACCAGCTCGGTATCAAGGGGCTTGGCAAAGCGCGCATCGGCGACGGTGGTCGAGAGGCCGCGCGCGGTGAGCTCGTCCGCCGCCTGCAGGCACTCCTGCAGGCGCGCCCCGAACGAGAGGATCGCGATCGGCCCGCCGCCCTCGCGGATCATCCTTCCCTTGCCGATCGGCAGCGGCGTGCCGCGCTCGGGCAGATCGATCCCGACGCCCTCGCCGCGGGGATAGCGCACCGCGGACGGTCGGTCGTCGATCTGCGCCATAGTGGCGACCATGTGCATCAGCTCCGCCTCGTCCGCCGCGGCCATGACGACGAATCCGGGCAGGCAGCCCAGATACGCGACGTCGAACGCGCCGGCATGCGTCGGCCCGTCGGCGCCGACCAGCCCTGCCCGGTCCATGGCGAAGCGCACCGGCAGCTGCTGGATGGCGACGTCGTGCACCACCTGGTCGTAGGCACGCTGCAGGAAAGTGGAGTAGATGGTGCAGAACGGCCGGTAGCCCTCGGTCGCGAGCCCGGCGGCAAAGGTCACGCCGTGCTGCTCGGCGATGCCGACGTCGAACGCGCGCTCCGGGAAGCGCTTGGCGAACGCGTCGATGCCGGTGCCGGACGGCATGGCGGCGGTGATGCCGATGACGCGCGGATCGGCTTCCGCCTCCTTGATCAGCGCCTTGGCGAACACCGCGGTATACGATGGCGCGTTGGACTTGCCCTTGACCTGGGCGCCGGTCGCGGTGTCGAACTTGACCACGCCGTGATACTTGTCGGCCGAGCTCTCGGCCGGCGGGTAGCCGGCACCCTTGCGCGTGCGCACGTGGATCAGGACCGGCCCCTCGCGCTGGTAGTCGCGCACGTTCCTGAGCACCGGCAGCAGGTGGTCGAGATTGTGGCCGTCGAGCGGGCCGATGTAGTAGAAGCCCAGCTCCTCGAACAGCGTCCCGCCGGCGACCATGCCGCGCGCGTACTCCTCGGCTTTCTCCGCGGCTTCGGCCAGGGGCCTCGGCACGTAGCCGGCCAGCTGCTTGGCGACGTGGCGGAAGGTCATGTAGGGCTGGGACGAGATCACCCGCGAGAGGTAGTGGTGCATCGCCCCGGTCGCGGGCGCGATCGACATCTCGTTGTCGTTGAGGATCACGATCAGCCGCTTGTTCATGGCGCCGGCGTTGTTCATGGCCTCGTACGCCATGCCGGCGCTCATGGCGCCGTCGCCGATCACCGCGATCACGTTGAAGTCGTCGCCCGCAAGGTCGCGCGCCGTGGCCATCCCGAGCGCCGCCGAGATCGAGGTCGAGCTGTGCGCGGCGCCGAACGGGTCGTAGACGCTCTCCGAGCGCTTGGTGAAGCCCGAGAGCCCGCCGGGCTGGCGCAGGGTGCGGATGCGATCGCGCCGGCCGGTCAGGATCTTGTGCGGATAGGCCTGGTGGCCGACGTCCCAGACCAGCTTGTCGCGGGGCGTGTTGAACACGTAGTGCAGCGCCACCGTCAGTTCGACCACACCGAGCCCGGCGCCGAGATGGCCGCCGGTCACCGAGACCGTATCGATGGTCTCCGCGCGCAGCTCGTCCGCCAGCTGATGCAGCTTGCCGGCGTCCAGACGGCGGATGTCGGCAGGATCGTGGATGGTGTCCAGGAGTGGCGTTTCGACCATGATCTTTGCTCTGCACGTAAGTCTTGAACGATCGAAGTGCGATTTCGCGTAACCGGCAAGCGAAGCCTATAGAAAACCACGCTCTAGCTCGACCGGCTTATGACAAACTCGAACACCTCCCGCAACAGGCTCGCCTCGGCGCCGATGCGATCGAGGTGGCGGTTGGCGCTTTGCCGCAACAGCTCGAGCCGTGCCCGCGCGCCCTCGACCCCGAGCAGCGCCACGACCGTCGCCTTGCCGGCCGCCCGATCGATCCCCTGATCCTTGCCGGTCAGGGCGGCATCCCCCATGACGTCCAAAAGATCGTCCCGGATCTGGAAGGCGAGCCCGAGATCGCCGGCATAGGCGCGAAGCGCCTTCCGCGCGCCCTCCGCAGCCCCACCCAGGATCGCGCCCGCCTCGCAGGAGAAGCGGATCAGTGCGCCGGTCTTGAGACGCTCGAGGTGGAGGACTTGTTCCAGATCGAGCGCACGGTTCTCCGCCTCGAGATCGATCATCTGGCCGCCGCACATGCCGGCTGCCCCGGCCGCGACCGCGAGGCCGTGCACCAGCGCGCAGCGCACGCCCGCATCCGGATGGGTCGGCTCGCCGGCCAGCACCTCGAAGGCGAGCGCCTGCAGGGCGTCGCCCGCCAGCACGGCAGTGGCCTCGTCGAACCGCCGGTGGCAGGTCGGGCGACCCCGGCGCGTCGCGGCATCGTCCATGACCGGCAGGTCGTCGTGGACGAGCGAGTAGCCATGGGTCATCTCGATCGCGGCACCCACCCGGCGCGCCCGTTCGGGGGGGACCTCGAACAGCTCGCCGGCGGCGAGGACCAGGAACGGCCGGAGCCGCTTGCCGCCGCCCAGGGTGGCGTAGCGCATGGCGTCGTGCAGCCGCGCCTGGGCACCGCTCGCGGGCGGCAGCAGCCGGTCGAGCTCCCGCTCGATCGCCTCGGCATTGGCGGCCATGCGCCGGGCGAGCTCCGCCATGCCGCGGTCAGGCCGGGTCCATGGGCGTGGCGCGCGCCACTCCATCCTCGCCGAGCGAGATGCGCTCGACCCGCAGCTGCGCCTCGCGCAGCTTCCGCTCGCAGTGCAGCTTGAGCCGGGTGCCGCGCTCGTAGGCGTTGATCGCGGCCTCGAGGTCGAGCTGGCCGCGCTCGAGCTCCTGCACGATGGTCTCGAGCTCGGCGAGCGCCTGCTCGAAGCTCATCGCGATGTCCTCGGGCTCGGTCGGTTCGCCCTCGGGCCGAGCCTTGGGTTCGGCGCCTGCGGGCAGGTCGTTCCAGTCGCGGGTCTCTTCACTCACGGGTGCAGCAGTGCATCAAGGTGGGCGAGAACGCTGTTGCCGAGCGCGGTGAGATCATAGCCGCCTTCGAGCACCGAGACCACACGGCCCCGGCTGTGCCGGTCGGCGAGCTGCATCAGCTCACGTGTGACCCAGGCATAGTCGTCCTCCTCGAGCTCCAGCATGGCGAGCGGGTCCGCGCGGTGTGCATCGAACCCGGCGGAGATCATCATCAGGTCGGGCGCGAAGGCGTCGATCGCGCTCAGGATCTCGCTCTGCACCGCGCGCCGCCATTCCCGCGAGCCGGTGCCCGCCGGCAGCGGCACATTGACGATGTTGCCGACCCCCGTCTCCTCGCGCGCGCCGGTGCCCGGATAGAGCGGCCACTGGTGGGTCGAGAGGTACTGGACCCGGCCTTCGCGCTCGAAGGCATTCTGGGTGCCGTTGCCGTGGTGGACGTCGAAGTCGAAGATCGAGACCTTGGCGAGGCCGTGCTCGTCCACGGCCTGCCGTGCGCCGATCGCGACGTTGTTGAACAGGCAAAAGCCCATCGCCCGCTCGCGCTCCGCGTGGTGGCCGGGCGGGCGGAGCGCGCAGAACGCATTGCGGGCCTCACCGCCGATCACGGCATCGACCGCAGCGCAGGCGCCGCCGGCCGCGCGCAGCGCCGCCTCGCCCGAGCCGGGCGAGGCCACGGTGTCCGGGTCCAGGCGCCGGTGCCCCGTTTTCGGGGTCGAGCCGAGGATCGCCTCGACATAGCGCGCCGAGTGCACCCGCTCCAGCTGCTCACGGCTCGCGCGCGGCGGCTCGCGCCGTTGCAGCCCCATAAGCGCCCCCTTGCGCTCCTCGCGCTCGAGCACGCTCATGATCTGACGGATGCGCGCCGGCGATTCCGGATGCCCGGACCCGGTGTCGTGCTCGAGCGAGCTCGGGTGCATGTAGAGCAGCGTGGTCATGCCGGATGCGTTCCTTCCTCCGCGCTTTAGAGCGTAAGGGCCGGGTTCGGATCAAGGTCGAACTGCGCAGGCGATCCGGAGTCGGATCACCGATCGCTCAAGCCGGCCTTCAGAAGGCCCTCGCGATGGTGCTCGCGGGCGCTCTCGAGCTTGTAATGCAGGGTCGCCAGATAGCTCTCCGCCGAGAACTCGGGGTTCGCCTTCATGACCTCCTGCGCGTGCGCCTTGGCCGCGGTGAGGTCGCCCATCTGCGCGAGGGCCGCCGCGAGGAACGCGTGGTGGGTATAGTCCGGCCGGGTGATGTGGGCGAAGGCTCCTGCGGCCTCGGCGTAGCGGCGCGCCGCATAGTAAGCCCGGCCGAGATGATTCCAGAAGCGCTCCGGGTGGTAAGGATTGAGGCGCATCGCCCGCCTGATCCAGTCGATCCCCTCCTCCGGCCGGCCGAGCCAGGTCAAGAGCTCGCCCTGCTGCACGACGATCAGGTCGTTGTTGGGGTTGAGCCCGAGCGCCCGCTCCTGATGGTACATGGACTTCTCGTAATTGCGCTGGACCAGGTTCCACGCGGCAAGGATGCGGTGCACGTCGCTGTCGTTGTCATCGAGCGCCAGCGCGATCTGCAGCTCCTCACCCACCTGCTGGAAGGTGGCGTCGCGGTCCTCGCACCAGCCGTAAACCCAGGCCTGACCCAGGACGCAGGCCTTCCAGGCGTGCGCGTGGGCGTATTTCGGGTCGAGCGCCAGCGCGCGCTCGAGCACGTGCTGCGCCTTCTCGTTGTCCTCGCGCGCCGAGCGGTGGTGGAGCACCTTGCCGGCAAGCACGCACTCGTAGGCCGCCATGTTGGCCGGCGGCTTCCGCTCGGCGCGCTCGTGGGTCGCCGCCTCGATCCGACCCGGCAGAGTGGCGACGATGGCGGTGGTGACCTCGTCCTGGATCGCGAAAATGTCCTCCAGGTTGCGGTCGTACCGCTCGGCCCAGACATGCCGGTCGGTCTCGGCATCGATCAGCTGCACCGTGACGCGCACCCGATTGCCGGCCTTGCGCACGCTGCCCTCGACCAGGTACTGGACCCGGAGCGCCGCCGCGACCTCCTGAACCTTGGTGGCCTTTCCCTTGTAGACGAAGGCCGAGTTGCGCGAGATGACGAGCAGCTCCCGGAAGCGGGACAGCTCGGTGATGATGTCCTCGGTCAGGCCGTCGGCGAAGAACTCCTGTTCCGGATCGCCGCTCATGTTGACGAGCGGAAGCACGGCGATCGACGGCTTGCCCGTCGGCGCCCCGAGAGCCGCTTGGCCCTGTCGCGGCATGGATGCGCCGGGCGCTTCGCCCTCGAGGAGAACCCGGAACACCCGGATCGGGCGCACGATGTTCTTGAGCTTCTGCTCGCCCAGATCCTCGAACCTGACCTCGAACTTCTCCCCCACCTCGATCTGGTCGCGGACGGCGCGGGACACGCAGATGCCGCCCGGCAGCGCCAGTTCCTGGAGGCGCGCGGCCACGTTCACGCCGTCGCCGAAGATGTCGCCCCCCTCGATGATGACATCGCCGAGATTGATGCCGATGCGGAACGCGATCTGCCGGGCAGGCGAAACGTCGGCAGTGCGTCGCGCCATGCGATGCTGGATCTCGAGAGCGCATTGCACGGCGCCGGCGACGCTCTGAAACTCCACCAGCATGCCGTCGCCGGCGGTCTTGATGGTGCGGCCCTTGTGCTTGGCAATGGCCGGGTCGATGAGCTCAGCTCGATGGGTCTTGAGGCGCGCGAGCGTCCCGGCCTCGTCGGCTTCCATGAGCCGGCTGTAGCCGACCATGTCCGCCGCAAGAACCGCCGCCAGCCGGCGCTCGACGCGCCCGAGTTCCATCAACGTCCCGTCCCTAGGAGCGCACGAAGTCTAGCAGCCTGCTCGGTAAACCACAAACAGGTCAGACGACTACGTCCAGAACTGCATGCGCAATCCCAACAAGCCGCAGTGCTTTCCATCGATCACTCAGTTCACGCGGCGAGCCGCGCCAGCTCCTCGACCGTCTGGCGGGCACGCTTGAGGCGCTCGTCCGGCGATCTGGTCTCGCCGCCGATGACCAGCCGGTGGTCGGGACGAACCTTGACGTGTTTGGCGTTGGCGGCGATGTAGCCGACCAGCCGCTCGGGGCGCGCGAAGGTGTTGTTGTGGAAGCCGACCAGGATGCCCTTGGGCCCCGCCTCGACCCTGGCCACGCCCGCCTTGCGGCAGAGCTGCTTGATGCCGACCAGCTGCAGCAGCTGCTCGGTCGGCTCCGGCAGCGGCCCGAAGCGATCGATCAGCTCGGCCGCGAACGCCTCGATGTCGCGCGGCTCCTCGAGCGAGGCGAGGCGTCGGTACATCTGCAGACGAAGGTCGAGATCTTCGATGTAACTCTCTGGGATCAGTGCGGCGGCATCGATCGTGATCTGCGGCGTCCAGTCCTGTGCCTCGATCGCCGCGACATCCCCGCCCTGCTGCCGGGCGAGCGCCACCGCCTCCTCCAGGAGGTGGTTGTAGAGTTCGAAGCCGACCTCGCGCACGTGGCCCGACTGCTCCTCGCCCAAGAGGTTGCCGGCACCCCGGATGTCCAGATCGTGCGAGGCGAGCTGGAAGCCGGCGCCGAGCTGGTCGAGGCCCTGGATCACCTGCAGCCGGCGCTCGGCGGCCTCGCGCAGCGCCTGCTTGGGCGGCAGCGTGAAATAGGCGTAGCCCCTGACCTTGCCGCGCCCGATCCGGCCGCGCAGCTGGTAGAGCTGGGAGAGCCCGAAGCGCTCGGCCCGGTGCACGATCAGCGTGTTGGCGGTCGGGATGTCGAGCCCGGATTCGATGATGTTGGTCGTGACCAGGAGTTCGAGCTGACGGTCGTAGAAGGCCGTCATGACCTCTTCCAGCTGCCTGGCCGGCATGCGCCCGTTGGCGACCGCGAGCTTGACCTCCGGCACGAGCTGCCGCAACTGCTCGGCCAGCTTCGGCTGGTCCTCGATCCGCGGGCAGACGTAGAAGGTCTGGCCGCCACGGTAGTGCTCGCGCAGGATCGCCTCGCGGATGACCACGGGATCGGCCGGCAGCACGAACGCGCGCACGGCGAGGCGGTCGACCGGGGGCGTGGCAATGATGCTGAGCTCCTTCAGTCCGCCCAGCGCCATCTGCAGGGTGCGGGGGATCGGCGTCGCCGTCATGGTCAGCACGTGCACCTCGGCGCGCAGCTGCTTCAGGCGCTCCTTGTGCGCGACGCCGAAATGCTGCTCCTCGTCGATCACCACCAGCCCCAGATCCTTGAACTGGACCTTGGGGCTCAAGAGCGCGTGCGTGCCCACGACGATGTCGACGTCGCCCGATGCCAGCCCCTTCTTGATCTCGGCCGCCTGCTTGGCCGGCACGAAGCGCGAGATCTGCTCGATGCGCAGCGGCAGCCCCGCGAAGCGCTCGCGCAGCAGCTGGAAGTGCTGGCGCACGAGCAGGGTGGTGGGCGCCAGGATCGCGACCTGCCGCCCGGCCATGGCGGCGACGAACGCGGCGCGCAGCGCGACCTCGGTCTTGCCGAAGCCGACGTCGCCGCAGAGCAGGCGGTCCATAGGCTGGCCGGAGGCGAGGTCGTCCAGGACGGCGCCGATCGCCTGGTCCTGGTCCTCGGTTTCGTCGTAGGGGAAGCGTGCGGCGAACTCTTCGTAGAGCCCGGACGGCGGCGTCAGCGGCATACCCTTGCGCATCGCCCGGCGCGCCGCGATCTCGATCAGCTCGCCCGCGATCTCGCGGATCCGCTGCTTGACCTTCGCCTTGCGCGTCTGCCAGCCGAGCCCGCCCAGCTTGTCCAGCGGCACGGTCCCGTCGGTCGAGCCGTAGCGCGAGAGCACGTCGAGGTTCTCGACCGGCACGAACAGCCTGTCGCCGCCCTGGTAGATCAGGCGCAGGCAGTCGTGCGGCGCGCCGGCGATCTCGAGCGTGATCAGGCCATCGAAACGGCCGATGCCGTGGTCGGCGTGAACGACCAGATCGCCCTCCGCGAGCGTGCCCACCTCGGCGATGAACTTGTCCGAGCGCCGGGTGCGCCGCGCCGGCCGGGCCAGCCGCTCGCCCAGGATGTCGGTCTCGGCGAGCACGCAGTGGCGCTCCGTGACGAAGCCGTGCTCGAGCGGCAGCACCGCGAGCGCCGGCGCGCTCGCGGCGTCGATCTCGGCCCAGGCCTCGATGCGGCGGAAATCGTCGATGCCGTGATCGGCGAGCACGTGCTGAAGCCGCTCGAGCGAGCCCTGGCTCGCGGCCGCGATCAGCACGCGCCGGCCGTCGGCCTGCTGCGCCCGGACGTGCTGGACCACGGCGTCGAACAGGTTGCGATCCTGCTGCGCGCGCTCGGCGGCGAAGTCGTGCGCGGGGCGGCCTTCCAGATCCTGGACCTCGGCATACTCCTCCGTCGGCACCGGCGGTGCGGCGAAGGTCGAGAGCTCGATCCGCTCCCGGGCGCCGAGCAGGCGCTCGATCTGCTGCTCGCTGACGTAGAGCGCATCCGGTGGCAGCGGCCGGTACGGCGCTGCGCCCATCTGGCGCGCGGCCTCCGGCGGCTCCCGGCGCGCCTCGTAGTGCTCGCCGATGGTCTCCTCGCGGGCTGCGATCGCCTCGCCGGCCAGCGGATCGAAGCTGATCGGGCTGCCCGGATCGACGTACTCCGTGAGCGGCACGAGACGCTCGTGGAACAGCGGCAGCCAGTGCTCCATGCCCGGGAACGGCCGCCCGGCACTCACCGACTCGAACAGAGGGTCCCCGCTCACGGCGCCGAAGTGCTGGAGATAGCCGATCCGGAAGCGCTCCGCCGCCTCGCGATCGAGCATGACCTCGCTCACCGGCCGCAGCGCCATGCTCGCCACCTTGCCGAGCGAGCGCTGGGTCAACGGATCGAAGCCGCGGATCGCCTCCAGCACGTCGCCGAACAGATCGAGGCGGAGCGGCTGCTCGCTGCCGGGCGGGAAGATGTCGATGATGCCGCCGCGCACCGCGTACTCGCCCGGCTCCACCACCGTGCCGGTGCGCCGGTAGCCGTTGCGGGCGAGGCTGGCGAGCAGCCGCTCGCGGTCGATGCGATCGCCGGCCTTGGCGGCGAACAGGCCGGAGCGGATCGCCTCGGGCGGCGGTACTCTCTGCAGCAGGGCGCCCACCGTGGTCAGCACGAGGCGCGGCCGGCGCCCGCGCGGCTCGAGCAGCGAGGCCAGCCCCTCCAGCCGGCGCGCCATGATGTCGGCGTTGGGCGAGACGCGATCGTAGGGCAGACAGTCCCAGCCCGGGATCAGCACGAGCTGGACGCCGGGCGCGAAGAAACGGATCAGCTCGGCCAGGTGCTCGGCGCGGGCGATGTCCCGGGCCACGTGCAGCACCTCCCGCGCGCGGCTGCTCTGGGTCACCTCGGCGAGGTGGCGGGCATCCAGGCCTTCAATGGCCGACGCGACCAGCCGCCGTTTCGGGCGGAGGTCCAGGCGTGGGGCAGCCATGAGGTCGACGGCGGAATCAGCCATGATCGAGTGGTGAACGATGTTCGCCGCAAACGCGCGGCCAGAGGGTCGGGCGGATCAGCCTGCGGGGCCCGCGGGCTCGAACTGCCGCAGCAGTCGGAAGATGTCGTTCAGGTGCCGGGCGGGCACCTCGGCGCGGCCGGAGATCCACGCGAACAGGTCCTGATCGCTCTCCTCGAGCAGCGCTTCGTAACGCTCCAGCTGGCGTTCGTCCAGCCGGTTGACGTAAACATCGGCGAAACGCCCGAAGAACACATCGCTCTCGAGGGATCCTCGATAGCGACTCCGATAGATCAGTCGCTTGCGGCGGATGGTGAGCGGTTCGGTCATGATGGCCCGGTCCCGCGGGCCACGCCCCAGGTTCGGTGTGATGCTCAAGGATGTAGCGGATCGCAGCGGCATGTCAAAGCAACGCGCGCCGCAGGACCCTGCTCCGGCGCCGGCACCGGCGCAGGAGCTGCCCGAGACGCTGTTCGCGTCCGCTCGCGCGCTGCCCGGCATCGGCCCCAAGCTCGCGCAGGAGCTCGGGCGGCTGGTCGGCCGTCCGCCCGGCGCAGAAGCGCGCCGGCTCGATCTGCTCTGGCATCTGCCGAACGGGGTCATCTCGCGCGCCCTGCGCGAGGATCTGACGGATGCTGCCGAAGGCGAGCGGGTCACCCTGGAGGTCCGCGTGCTCCAGCACGAGGCCGCGGCCCGCGGGCGGCCGTACAAGGTGCGCTGCTGGACCGGGACGGTGTTCCTGCACCTGGTCTACTTCCATGCGCGCGCGCCGTACCTGCGGACCCTGCTGCCGTTGGGTGAGCTGCGGGTGGTGAGCGGCGTTGTGTCGCGCTTTGGGCCGGAGTGGCAGATCATTCACCCCGAACTGGTCACGACGAGCGAGCATCTCGCGCAAGGCGGCGAGCTGCAACCGACCTATCCGCTGACAGAGGGCCTGAGCCAGAGAATCGTCGGGCGGGCGATCCGAGGTGCCTTGCAGGACCTGCCGGAGCTGCCGGAATGGCAGGACCCGGCGTGGCTCGCAGAGCGGAGTTGGCCGAGCTTCGCCGAGGCGCTGGAGCAGATTCACGGGCCGACTTCGCCAAGCGACATCGAGGCCGATGCGCCTGCCCGCCGCCGGCTCGCCTTCGACGAGCTCCTGGCCAATCAGCTGGCGCTCAACCTGGTGCGGGGGCGCGAGACCAGCGAGCCCGGGCGCGCCGTCCGTGGCGACGGCCGCCTGCGGCGCGCGGTGCTGGCCGCCCTGCCCTTCCGCCTGACCCGCGGCCAGCGGCGGGTGCTGAACGAGATCGATGCCGACATGGCGCGCCCGGCACGCATGCTGCGCCTGCTCCAGGGCGACGTCGGCAGCGGCAAGACGCTGATCGCGCTGCTCGCCATGCTGACGGCCGTCGAGGCGGGCCTGCAGGTGGTGCTCATGGCGCCGACCGAGGTTTTGGCCCGCCAGCACGCCGACACCTTCGCGCGTCTCCTGGCGCCCGCGGGGCTCCAGCCCGGGCTCCTGACCGGGCGCGAGCGCGGCGCCGAGCGGGCGCGGATCCTCGCGGACCTGGCGAGCGGTCGGGCGAGCGTCGCGATCGGGACGCACGCCCTGTTCCAGGAGGGCGTCGCCTTCGCCGATCTGGGGCTCGTCGTGATCGACGAGCAGCATCGCTTCGGCGTCAACCAGCGCATCGAGCTGCTCGCCAAGGCGCGGCGGGGCGACCTTCTGGTCATGACCGCGACGCCGATCCCGCGCACCCTCGTGCTCTCGCTCTACGGCGACATGGCGCTCTCGGAGCTGCGGGAGAAGCCGCCGGGCCGCCAGCCGATCGATACGAGGGTGCTGCCGCAGGCGCGCCTCGACCAGGTGCTGGGCGCCGTCGCGCGCCTGCTCGAGCGCGGCGAGCAGCTCTACTGGGTCTGCCCGCTGATCGAGGGTACGGAGGAGAGCGAGGCGGCCACGGCGATCGCCCGCCACGAGACGCTGCGGGAGCATTTCGGCGCTCGGGTGGGGCTCGTGCACGGCCGGATGCAGCCGCGCGAGAAGGACCGGGCCATGGCCGGGTTTGGCGGGGGCAACCTGCGCATCCTGGTCGCGACCACGGTAATCGAGGTCGGAGTCGACGTACCGGGCGCATCGGTGATTGTGATCGAACAGGCGGAGCGCTTCGGCCTCGCCCAGCTGCACCAGCTGCGCGGGCGGGTCGGGCGCGGCTCGCGACCGGCGAGCTGCCTGCTCCTGTACGGCGAGCCGCTGAGCGCGGCGGGGCGGGAGCGGCTCGAGGTCATGCGCAGGACCGAGGACGGCTTCCAGATCGCCGAGGCGGATCTGAAGCTGCGCGGCCCGGGTGAGGTCCTGGGCACACGACAGAGCGGCCTGCCGGCGTTCCGGCTGGTCGACTTCGCCGCGCACGCGGATCTCCTGCCGGCGGCGAACCATGACGCCCGCCGGGTGCTGGAGCAGGATCCCTCCCTCACGGGCCGGCGCGGCTTGGCGCTCCGCCGGCTCCTGCAGCTGTTGGAGCGACAGGCCGCGGTCGCGTATCTCCGCTCCGGCTAGGGTGTCGCCACCCGGGCGGCCACGCGCGCGGCGCGCGGCGCCTCCGCGGGCTCGTCGGGTGCAGGACGGATCTCCGGCGGCAGCGGAACGGGCTGCGCCGGGGCCTCCCGATCCGTGGGACCGGGCGGGGTCACGATCCCGCCCGAGATGACCAGCTTGATGCCCTCCTCGATGGTCATATCGAGGTGGATCAGATCGCTCTTGGGCACGAACAGGAGGAAACCCGACGTCGGATTGGGCGTGGTCGGGAGGAATACGTTGACCAATTCCTCGTCCGAGCGATCCTGGATCTCGCCCTGCGTCGGCCCGGTCACGAAGCCGATCGCGGCGATCCCGCGCCGCGGGTACTCGATCAGCACGACCTCCCGGAACGAGCGCGAGGACTGCGCGAGCACAGTCTGGAAGATCTGCTTCAAGGTGGCGTAGACGCTGCGCACGATCGGCATGCGCGCAAGCAGCTGCTCGCCCATGCGCACGATCGCCCGGCCCACGAAGCCCGCCGTGAACATGCCGACCATGGTGAGGAAGGCGATCGTGACGATCAGGCCGAGGCCCGGCAAGCTGAAGGGCAGGTAGTTCTCGGGATTGTATTGGGCCGGAATCAGGCTCTCCACGCGGGTGTCGAGAAAGGAGATGAACTGCCAGACCAGCAGGAACGTGATGCCGAATGGCGCAGTCACGACCACGCCGGTCAGAAAATAGGTCCGCATTCGCGCGAGCAGCCCCGGCGGGTGCGGCCGCGGCTGGATCACGAAGCCGGCCGCTGGCGGGCTCTCCTCGCCTCCATCCGATCCCTCGTGTTCCCGCCGCGGCGACATTCGAACGTCCTCGTCATTGGCCAACCAAAGCCGCCCAAGCGCACGATAGCCTGAGGACAGCAACCGGCTGGAACATAGGCAGCGCCCTGTTCGGCGTCCAGAAGTCAGCGAAGGTTCGCGATGCTGGAAGACAAACCGCACGCGAAGCGCGAACAACCAGAAGTCGAACAGTGAGCGACAATATCCAACGATTACGCGGCATGGTCGCCAGCGCTCAAAGGTGGCGTCTTCGTCGGGGGGTCCGTGCGGCGAACGGCCGCTCCTGACCAGCCCCACAGGCATCCCGTGCTTCCGTAGTGCCCGCATTTCCTGGGCAAGAACTTCAGCGGATTTAGATCAAATTTTTTGGAACTTTTACTAAATCATGCATAGATAAAAAGGCAATCAGAAAACGCTTGACAAGTTGTTGCTCTATTTTCGATTAATGATCCCGCCAGTTGATCAGGTGGATCGTGACGCGTGCGTTGGCTGAGGTCTTGTGGCACTGCGGATCGCAGGAGACGTCATGGCTTACGTCGCACCTGAGGGTGGAGTCCAGCGGTCGCGGCCATCGGGGACCGTTGCAGGTCATTGCCGGGGAGGATGATGGCATGACAATCGCCGAGCGCCAGAACGTTAAGTTTGCCACGACGGAACGTCTCAACGTCATCACCAACTCGATCCTTTTAGCACGGCGGATTCGTGAATTGCAGCGGCGCCGACAAGGGCTGGTGGCGCAGCAGGAACACTTGCGGACGCAGTTGCCGGACTGGGCAATGGAACCCCTGCGCCTGGTCGGCATGACCAGCGAGGAGATCCGCAGCCTGGTCAACGATTGGTCGACCGCGGAGACCGAGGCCGGCCTCGACGACGTCGAGAAGCAGCTCGACGAGATCGACCGGCAGACCGAGGAGCTCGAGACCCTCCTGGTCACGACGCCGTCGACCTCGCTCGAGGAGATCGAGGCGGTGATCAGCCTGGCCATCGTGCGGTTCCACGAGATTATCGTGACCGACCCCGACGACGTCTTCTACGATCACGGGGAAGCGCGGCTGCTCGCCCTGATCGAGCGCGCGCACGGGGATCTCTGCGGCCTGCTCCAGCAGACCCGGCTCGAGGTCGGCTGAGCGTCCGTCGTTCCAGTCTGCGCGGTGAGGCGTCGGAGTCCGGCGCCTGCGGGTGAGCTTTGACCGCGGCGTCTCAGCGTCCATCCGCCCCGCCGACCGCGCCCGATGCGCTGCTCCGCAGCCGGCGGCGGGTGACACGGCCGTTTGCCCTGTCGGGCCCTGGCTGCTAGCGCACGGGCGTCGCTCGTACCGGCGTTCCATCACGCCCGCCATCCGACTCCTCTGCCACCCCGCGGTCGGCTCTTGTGCGCCCGGCCGCACCATCCTGCCGAGCGCGCGCCCACATAGAGCCGCCCCAGACCGCCGTCTGACGAACGGGGAACGCGAGCGGCCGGATTTTCGTTGCATGATGGTGCGTCGGTTGATTTAGTCTAAATTGCAAATAGAAAAGACCACAAAACGGCGAGGGAGCATGGGGCGCTGCGCTTCTTCGGTCGCACTCGCTACGACCGCGGCTGCGGTCCTCGGTGGGGAGGCTCTTGCCGAGGAATATCTCTGTCGGTTCGATGAGACGATCCGGCGGGTCGAGCTGCGCGTCGACGATCCGCAGGAGCGCCTGCCCTGCCAGGTCGTCTACTGGAAGGACACCGAGGAGCCGGACCGCCCGCGCGTGCTGTGGCATGCCACGACCGAGTCCGGGTTCTGTGAGAGAAAGGCGCAGGAGCTGGTCCAGGAACTGGAACGTGGCGGTTGGAGCTGCCGCCAGACCGATGGCGGGGAATCGACCGAAGCCCGAGCGCGGCCGGATGATGCGGCCGAGCCGCCGGTTCCTGACGCTGCGAGCAACGGCCGCACCGAGGCGAGCGAGGCGACGGCCGATCGGGAGGCGCTCCGAGAGGTCCTGCAGGAGGCGATCGCCCGGGACGTGGCCCGGCTGGACGAGCTGACCACCCGGGGCGGCTTCGATGCGCAGATCGCAGCGCTCGGTGATCTCGACGGCGACGGGAACGACGATGCCGCCGTGATCATGACCTACACGGACGGCGCCGCGCGCTCCCAGTATCTGGTCGCCTACATGTTCCGGGGCTCGACCTACCTGCCCGCGGCGAGGGTCGCGATCAGCGACCGGGAGCAAGGGGTGCGCGGGGCCGAGGTCGAGGCGATCGAGGACGGCGCGATCCGGGTGCAGTGGCAGCTCGAGGAGCCGGGCGAGGCCGGTTCCGGCCCGAGCCGGGCCGCCTTCGTCGTTCAGAATGGCAAGCTGGTCGAGATCCCGACCTCCTGATATTGGCTTGATTCAGGCCAGCGCCTTCAGCTCGCGGAACCGGCGGAACAAACGCAGGAACATCTCATCCGAGCGCACATACTCGTGGAAGCCCGCCGCGCGGATCTTGAGCGTGTCGGTCATGACGTCCCAGTCGCACCCGAAGACGTAGTCGGCGAACGGCCAGGCCGCGATATCACGATAGGGCGTCGGGAGCAGGCCGTGCTTCTCGACGATGCGCCGCCACACCGGCTCCTTGTCGGCCATGAACTCGACCAGCGGGATCGTCTGCACGTCGCCCAGGCGCAGGCCATAGAACTCGGCGAACTGCGGCCACAGATGCTGCCAGCGGAAGTAGTCCCCGTTGGTGATGTTGTAGACGTCGTTCGCCGCACGCTGGTCCGTGGCGCAGAACATCATCGCCTTCGCCAGCAGGTCGGCGTCGGTCACCTGGTAGATCGCCCGATACGCGCCGGGCTTGCCGGGGAAGCGGAGCGGCAGGCCGAGTTCCCGTGAGATCGCGGCGTAGGTCGCGATGACGGTCGCGATGTTCATGGGATTGCCCAGGGCGAAGCCGCACACCGTCTGCGGCCGCAGCGCCGACCACGACCAGCGCTTGCCCACCTGCTGCGCGCGCAGCCATGTCTCCTGGTCGTAATAGAAGTTCGGCAGCATGTGCGGCGGGTCCTCTTCGCGCGCCGGGGTCTTGAAGGGGCCTAGATGGCTGCCGTACCACTTCGTGCCCTCGACCAGATGCACGTGCTGGAGGCGGGGGGAGACCGCCTCGACCGCCTCGACCGCATTGGCGAGCATGGCCAGGTTCGGGGTGCCGTGCTCGGCCCAGGTCGGCCGCGCCTGGAAAGCGCAGTAGAAGACGTGGGTCGCCTCACGCAGACCGGAGAGCTTGTCCCGGGTTTCGTCCGGGTTCAGCAGATCGACCGAGATGAAACGCGCCCGCGTCTCGAAGTCCGGTGAGCGGCGGGAGAGACCCACGATGTCCCAGTCGGCCCTGGGCTCGAGATGATGCAACAGGTTGCGGCCGATCACCCCCAATCCGCCGACGATGACCGCGGTCCTGCTCGCCATACCTGGCCTCCTCGGGTTCGTTTGTCCGGGATGTCCGGATTTCTCGCCCTTGGAGGCACGATTGTCAAAACCGGCACACGGCCAGGGCGCGGCGCCGGGCCGTTTCCTCGCGCGTCGCGGCGACGGGTGACCCTATCGGGTCATGGCGAGACGTCGACCGCCCTGCGCCTCCTGCGTCTTGCCCGAGCGGCGCCTGCCGGCCCGCGGCGGCCACCGGCTGGTCCGGACTTCAGTCGTCTCGGGCACAGGCGCGCTCGCGACCGCGGCCGGCGGCTCGTCGTCGCGCAGATCGAGGACCGGGATCGCGGCGCGATCGGAGATGTGGCGCCGGCAGATCTCGACCGCCTGGCGGTCGGCGGTGCTGAAGTGCAACATCACCGTATCGAAGCGCTCGCGCCCGAGTCGCCACATGGCATTGGCGAGCGTGCTGACCTGCACCAGCTCCACAGGCGACATCTCCCGAACGATCGCCCTGACCACCCACGGCACCTCACCCGGTCGGTCGGTGAGGAGGAGCAGGCGCAGCGGCGGCTGCTCGCAGGCCTCGGCTGGCCCAGGATCCGCTTCCTGATGACGCGGCGCGGCTGATTTCACGGCAACAGACTCCCCGTTGGATTCCAAGTCGTGGCAGCAGATTCATCGACCGACGAAGGGCCGTTGTCGCTAAGATTAATCGATTCGCCTGGATGTTCAACCTATAGTTTAGCGGACCCGGGCGGACGGATCGGGGGAGTGGGTGGGTTGCGGCTTTGTAACACGCACTGGCCTGGTGCGTGACTAGACTGCGCCTCACCATCCCTGACGCGCGGCTCGTCCCTGGCTGTTTGCCCTTGGTGCAAAAACAAGCGGAACGGAACGGAAATTCCGGGGCGCTGGTCGGAGGCAGCGAGCTTTCGATGTCCGGTGCGTTCAAGACCAGGCGTCCGGCGAGTGATCGAGGAGACATCATGCGCAGCAGTCGCGTCGCCCGCCTCGTGCTCGGCGCGCTCGTCACCCTGATTGCGACGGGTGGCGCCCGCGCCGACAACTCCCATGTGGAAGCCCGCGCCCGCATGGTCGAGGTCGTGCAGCAGCATGCCGCGCGCGCCGGCGCGGCGGTGCCCGGTGGCGAGATCGATCCCGCGGTGCTCGACGTCATGCGCGCGGTTCCCCGCCACGAGTTCGTACCGGAGGACGTGCGCGAGCTCGCCTACGAAGATCGGCCTTTGCCCATCGGTTACGGCCAGACGATCTCGCAGCCGTTCATGGTCGCGGTGATGACAGATCTCTTGGGTCTCGACGGAAGCGGCAGCGTGCTCGAGATCGGCACCGGCTCGGGCTATCAGGCGGCGGTGCTCTCGCCGCTCGCCGATCGGGTCTACAGCATCGAGATCGTGCCGGAGCTGGGCGAGACTGCAGCCGAGCGCCTGCAGCGGCTCCAGTTCGAGAACGTCGAGACCAGGGTCGGGGACGGCTACTACGGCTGGCCGGAGAAAGGACCGTTCGATGCGATCGTGGTCACGGCCGCGGCGAGCCACATCCCCCCGCCCCTGATCCAGCAGCTCGAGCCCGGCGGGCGCATGGTCATCCCGGTCGGCAGCGCCTTCTTCAACCAGCAGCTCATGCTGGTGGAGAAGCAGGAGGACGGCAGCATCACCAGCCGCCAGCTCCTGCCAGTACGCTTCGTGCCCCTGACCGGACAACAGACGTAAGCGACGACATCGCACTGGAGCGGCGACCGTCATGTCGAGGCTCCTGCCGATCGCGATCATCTCGGCCGCCGTCCTGGGCTACCAGGTGCTGCTGATGCGCCTGTTCTCGATCGTGCAGTGGCATCACTTCGCCTACATGATCATCAGCATCGCGCTCCTGGGCTTCGGGGCCAGCGGCACGTTCCTGGCGCTGACCCAGGAGCGGCTGCTGCGGCGCTATTCGGCCGCCTTCGCGACCGGTGCCGTCCTGTTCGGCGCCACCGCGATCGGGAGCTTCGCCGCCGCCTCGCATCTGCCCTTCAACGCGCTCGAGCTGGTCTGGGACCCACGTCAGCTGATCTGGCTCGCGGCGAGCTACGCGCTTCTGACCCTGCCGTTTTTCTTCGCCGGCGCCTGCATCGGCCTGGCCTTCGCCCGTTTCCGCAGCGAGATCGGCCGGGTCTACGCCTATGATCTCGTCGGCGCCGGCACGGGCGCGCTCGGCATCGTCGCGGTCCTGTTCCTGGTCTCGCCCGCCGCTGCGCTGCGCCTCGTCGCGGTGCTCGGGGTCAGCGCAGCGGCGCTCGAGATGCTGCTCGCAAGGTGGCGACCCGGGCGCTGGAGCGCGTCAGGCCTAGGGATCGGCGCGGTCCTGGTGGCACTCTGGCTGCCGCCGTCGTGGACGGCGCTGCACATGTCCGAGTACAAAGGGCTGCAGATGGCGCTCACGACGCCTCCGGCACGCGTCGTCGAGGAGCGCTCGAGCCCCTTGGGGCTACTTTCGGT
>CAZXYL010000303.1:0-1849 GCA_964644915.1 uncultured Geminicoccaceae bacterium | reverse complement strand
AGGCTCGAGACGATCAGCCGCTCGTCCTCGACCTGGATGCAGCGCTCATCGTTGATGTACGCCATCGCCGCCTTGGTCAGCTGCTGGTCGATCCGCTCGCCGACGAACGGTTCCGGCTGCAGGCTGGGGCAGCCGACCGCGCCGCAGCTCAAGGCATAGTGCACTCTCGGGTCCCGCCAGATCGGGCGCAGGATGCGGTGCTGGATGTCGTGGAGCGAGACCGGCGTGCCGTCGATCGCCACCAGCTCCCGATCCCACGGCCCCTCGGGCCCGCCCGGCTTGCCCTCGATCTCGACCACGCTCGGCACCGGATAGTGCTCGAGGACCAGGCGCACCACGAGCGCGTTGTACAGATTGATCCAGAACGCCATCTGCTCGTCGCGGCGGTAGGTCGCGACCGGCACCGCCGCAAGCTCGGCGACGTAGCGCTCGAGCCGGTCGCGATCCGCTCGCGTCACCTCGGCGTAAGCGACGCGGTGCACGCCATCCGCCCCGATGCGCAGATAGCGCAGCAGGAACTCCCCCCAGGCGCCGTGGTCGATCGCGCCGGCAGCACTCGGATCATGAGCCAGCCAGCGCTCCCAGAGATCCGCCCGCGGCCCCGCGTGGCCGGCCGCCGTGAGCAGCAGGAGGGCCGCGATGCCGATGGTGCCGATCAGCTTGGGCATGACCGCAGTACCCGTTGGTGGTCGTGACCGGCGCGCCCTCCCGCTTGCGCCTGAGGATACTCGACGCGATCGGCAACCGATCGTCACGTCGGGTCACGAGCCGTCGATGTCGGGGCCGCGCGAACCTCGTTCAGGCGCCAATCGTAGCGGTAGTCGTCGATGCGCGAAAACCCGTCCAGGGCCCGGGCGAGATCCGGCGCGGCGTACCGCCTCAGATGCTCCAGCACGCCCGCCTCGCTGCCCCCGAAGTCCTCCTGATACCATCGATAGAGGCTCGAGGCGACCAGCTCACCGTCCTCGATCAGGGCCCCGCGAGGATCGTTGACGTAATCCTCGGCCGCGGCCTCGAGCTGCAGCTCCAGCCCATGGCTGCGATACGGCTCCGGCCGGAGGTCGGGGCAGCCGATCGACGCGCAGTTGACCACGTAGTGGATCCGCGGATCACGCCAGATCGGCCGCAGGACCCGGTGCTCGATGTCGTCCAGTGAGAGCTCCTCGCCCTCGACGCGCGCGAGCTTCCTGCCCCAGGGGCCGCGCGTGAACAGGCCGGGCGAGATGTTGATGTCCCGGATGCTCGCGACCGGGTAGTGGTCGAGCACCACCGCCACCGTGAGGGCGTTGTAGAGGTTGATCCAGTACGCCATCTGCTCGGCGCGCGCGAAGGACGAGATCGGCACCGTCTCGAGCGCGGCGATGTAACCCGCGAGCGCCCTGCGGTCGGCCTCGGTCACGGCACTGTAGGCGACCCGGTTCGCGCCGCCGTCGACGACCACCAGGTAGCGGTCCAGGAACGCCGCCCAGGCGCCGTGGTCGATCTCCGCCGTGGCGCTCGGATCGTGCGCTTCCCAGCGCGGCCAGAGCTCGGCCTTGGGCGCCGCCTCGGCGACGGAGCCGAGCAGGAGCGCAAAGACCAGGGCCGCGACGCCGGGGCGCAGGCCCAAAGGGCTCGAGGCAGGCATTATCTCCTCGTTGCAATGGCCGACCCTCGGCACCAGATAATCGGCAGCGATGGCGGTTTCGAATCACGCGCCATCACGATGGGGATTACGCGCGCCAGGGAAGGCCGGAACCGGTGGATTTGACAGGGGCCGGGCCCCCGCCTATACAGCCCTGCCCTCGGGCGCGAGGTTCACGACCAGGTTCACGAGAGGCGAGCCGTGAAGCGCACATACCAGCCGAGC
>CAZXYL010000302.1:0-1772 GCA_964644915.1 uncultured Geminicoccaceae bacterium | reverse complement strand
CATCTTCATCCCGCTCGGCTTCATCGCCGGCGTCTACGGCATGAACTTCGATCCCGACGCCTCGCCGTTCAACATGCCGGAGCTCGCCTGGTACTTCGGCTATCCCTTCGCGCTCGGCATCATGGTCGTCGTGGCGCTCGGCCTCGTGTTCTACTTCTGGCGCAAAGGCTGGATCGGCCGCTGAGGAAAGCAGCCTCGCCTCTCAGGCCCGGGCGGCTTTCCGGTCCGCGCGGCGGTGGCGCAGGGCGCCGAGGTCGGCCTGGATGCCGAGCAGGGCCGGCACCACCAGCAGCACCAGGAAGGTGGTCACCAGCAGGCCGAACACGATCGTGATCGCCATCGGCATCAGGAACTGGGCCTGGAAGCTGGTCTCGAACAGGAGCGGCGTGAGGCCGCCGATGGTGGTCGCCGAGGTGAGCAGCACCGCCCGGAAGCGCGCGCAGGTGCCATTCACGATCGCGTCCGCGAGCGCCATGCCTTCGCGCCGCCGCCGGTCGATCGCGGTCACCAGGATGATGCTGTCGTTGACCAGGATGCCGGACAGACCGAGCAGCGCGATCAGGCTCAGAACGGAGAGATCGTAGCCCAGGAGCACGTGCCCCAGCACGGCGCCGATGGCGCCGAACGGGATCACGATCATGACCGCGAACGGCCGGGTGAAGCTCGCGAACACCCAGGCGAGAATGATGTAGATCAGACAGAGCGCCAGCACGGCGCCGATGCGGATGTCGCCGAGCGTGCGCGCCTGCTCCTCCGCCTTGCCGGCGAAGCGGTAGTCGAGCCCGTAGGTGCGCGCGATGTCGGCGAGGCCGCCGGCCATCACCGCCTCGATCACCTGATCGAGCCTGGCCACGGCCTCGTCGAGCTCGGCGGTGATGCTCACCCGTCGCGCGCCGTCCTCACGCTGAATCCGCGCGAAGCCGCGGTCGTCGCGCAAGGTCGCGACCTCGCCGAGCAGCACCTGATGGCCTGTGGGGCCGCGCAGGGCGAAATCGGCGAGCCCGATGGTGCTCCTGGCCGCCTGGGTCAGGCTGACCAGCACCTCCACCTCCTCGTCGTCGCGCGCGAACCGCTTGGCGATCCGGCCCTGCAGGGCGTCGCGCAGCTGGCGGCCGACGCTCTCGGTGGTGAAGCCCATCGCCCGCCCGCGCGGCGTCAGCTCGATCAGCACCTCCTCTTTGCCGTAGGGCAGGTCGTCGTCGATCTCGCTCACCCCGGGCAGCCGGCTCAGGAGGTTCTGGACCTCGAGCGAGGCGCGCTTGAGGCTCTCGACCGATGTGCCGCCGCGCAGGCGGATGTCGAGCTCGCGCCCGGGCGGGCCGCCGATCCGCTCCTGCACGGTCAGGGCCTCGGCGCCCGCGAGCGGCGGAATGTGCTCGCGCCAAGCCTCGATGAACCGCTCGGTACGCACCTCGCGCCGATCCGAGGCGATCAGCTCGACCATGATCGAGCCGACGTTGTCGCCGGAGAGGTCCCGCACCCTCGGGTCCTGGGTGATGCTCTCGCCCAGCCGCACCGAGCTCATGAGCACCAGCTCGCCGGGTTCGAGGCCGAACGCGCGCTCGGCGTCGCGCGCGGCCTCGTCGAGCTCGGCCAGCGCCGCCTCGGTGCGGGCGCGGCTGGTGCCGGGGGCCATGACCAGATTGGCGTAGATGGTGTCGGATTCGGGCCCGGCGAAGAAGACGAAGCCGAGCCGCGCGCCGAGGACCAGGCCGAGCGAGAGGATCAGCGCCGCGATCGCGGCCGCCAGCGTCGCGTAGCGCCACTCCAGC
>CAZXYL010000301.1:0-4922 GCA_964644915.1 uncultured Geminicoccaceae bacterium | reverse complement strand
CCGGCGCAGCCGCCTGCACGCGCAGCTGCAGCGCACCCTCGACGAGCGCGACGTGCTTCTCAGGGAGGTGCACCATCGCGTGCGCAACAACCTTCAGGTCATCACGAGCTTCCTCAGCCTGCAGGCGCGGGAGACGAATTCTAGGCCGGCGCGGCTGGCGTTGCGCGAGGCGCAGGCCCGGATCCGGGCGCTCGGCGTCATTCACGGCCAGCTCTACACGCAGGAGCATCCGGGCGAGGTCGATTTCAGCCAGCTGGTGCCCGCTCTTTGCACCCAGCTGCTGGGCGTCTACGGCACCGGGCGGGACCGGGTCCGCTTCGAGGTCGCGCTCCCGACCTGGCCGATCGATCTCGATCGCGCGGTCCCGCTCGCGCTCCTGATCACGGAGGCGGTGACGAACGCCCTCAAGCATGCTTTTCCAAACGAGCGCAAGGGGACCGTGTGGATCGGCCTCCGCGAGGTCGATCCTGGGCGGAGGCTCCGGATTGTCGACGACGGCATCGGGCTGCCGGCGGGGCAGGGGGCCCGCCTGCGCGGTTCACTCGGCATGCGCCTGATGCGAGCGCTCGCCGAGCAAATCGGTAGCGAGCTGGAACTGCGCAGCGATCAGGGCGTCGAAGTGGAGATAACGCTCATCGACGCTTAGGGCCGCGGCCGTGCTCGGACGTTCGGTCACGGCCCCTGCAAGGGGAAAGATCATGCCGAGCCTCGATCGCCGCTGGATCCTCGCGCTCGTGCCGAGCCTGGCTCTGAGTCTGGCCTCGCCCACGCCCTTCCCTGGTGCCGCAGCTCAGGAGGCGGGCGCATGGGAGCAGCGGGCGCTCCTGCCGGAGGCGCGCACCGAGGTCAGCGTGACGACCGACGGCGAGCGGATCTACCTGATCGGCGGGTTCGGTCCCGACCGTTCGGCGCCGCGCGCCATGTATGCCTACGATCCGGCCGAGGACGCGTGGACCGCGATGGGCGAGATCCCCCAGGGAGTGAACCACGCGGGCTTCGCGCACCTGGACGGCGAACTCTACATCGTCGGCGGCTATCGGGAGAACACCTTCGAGCCGGTCGAGGCGGTGCGGATCTTCGATCTCGGCGCGGAGGAGTGGCGCGAGGGCGCGCCCATGCCAACCGGGCGCGGCGCGCTCGCGGTCGCTGTGGTCGACGGCCGCATCCACGCCATCGGCGGCGCTCATGGTCACGGCCCGTCGCTGACATCGCACGAGGTCTACGACCCGGAGAGCGACAGCTGGAGCAGCGCCGCGCCGCTGCCGACCGCGCGCGACCACACCGGTGCCGCGGTGGTGGACGGGCAGATTCACGTCGTCGCGGGTCGGGACAGCGGCGATTTCACGATGACGGTGCACGAGGCCTACGACCCGGGCAGCGACAGCTGGAGCGAGGCGGCGCCGGTCCCGACCGGCCGCAGCGGCATCGCCGTGGTCGAGTTCGAAGGCCAGGTCTACGTGTTCGGCGGCGAGACCTTCGGCGACCCGGAGAAGACCTTCGACGAGGCCGAACGCTATGATCCGGCCGAGGACCGCTGGGAGTCGCTGCCGGCCATGCCGACAGCGCGGCACGGGCTCGGCGCCGCTGCGGTGGGCGATGCCATCTACGTGATCTCCGGCGGCCCGGAGCCAGGCTTCGCCTTCAGCGGCGCCAACGAGCGGCTGACGATTACGGACTGAGCTTAGCGGCGGCGGGTCTCGACCAGGACGCCCGTGTCGGCCAGGGCCTCGATCTCGTCCTCGGCGAAGCCGAACTCGGCCAGGATCTCGCGGCCGTGCGCCCCGAAGCGGGGGGGCAGTTCGCGGATGGCGCCCGGCGTGCGCGAGAACTTGATCGGCACGCCCCAACCCTTGTAGCCCTCGACCTCGGCCGCCATGCCGCGGTGCCGGGTGTGCTCGTCCTGCCAGACCTGGCCGATGTCGCGCACCGGGCCGGCGGGAACGCCCGCCGCGAGCAGGCGCCTGCAGAGATCCTCGCCGTCCTGCTCCGCGAACAGGGCGCGCAGGAGGTCGGTCAGCTCTTCGCGGTGGGCCAGGCGGTCGCCGTTGCTGGCGAAGCGCGCGTCCTCGGCGAGATCGAGGGCATCGAGCTCGACGCACAGGCGCCGGAAGGTCCGGTCGTTACCGACGGCGAGAAAGATGTCGACCGTGCGCGTCGGGTATTTGTCGTAAGGGCAGATGTTGGGATGCGCGTTGCCGGTGAGCTGCGGTAGCTTCCCCGAGAGGACGTAGTTCGGGATGTGCGGGTGCAGGAGCGCCACGCCGGTATCGTAGAGGGTCGTGTCGATGAACTGGCCCTGCCCCGAGCGCGCCCGCTCGTGGAGCGCCATGAGCACGGCGATCGCGGCGTAGAGGCCGGTGCCGAGATCGACCAGCGGGATGCCGACGCGCATCGGCCCGCTCTCCGCCGTGCCATTGACGCTGAACATGCCGCACATGGCCTGGATCACGGCGTCGTAGCCGGGCTGGCCGCCCATCGGGCCGGTGGCGCCGAAGCCGCTGATCCGGCAGTGGATCAGGCGTGGAAAACGGGGCTGCAGGACGTCCTCGTAACCGATGCCCCACCGCTCCATCGCGCCCGGCTTGAAGTTCTCGATCAGGACGTCGGCGCGCTCGAGCATTCGGAGCAGGACCTCGCGGCCCTGGGGCGTGCCGAGGTCGAGGCCGAGCGAGCGCTTGTTGCGGTTGATGCCGATGAAATACGACGCGTCGCGGTGCTCGTTGAACGGCGGGCCCCAGTCGCGCACCTCGTCGCCCTGCGGCGGCTCGACCTTGATCACCCGGGCGCCGTGATCGCCCAGGATCTGGGTGCAGTAAGGCCCGCCGAGCACGCGGGTGAGGTCGATCACGACCAGCCCGGCCAGGGCGCCTTCAGTCATGATGGCCGTTCATCGGGACTCACGAGTGCTGGTCTGGGCGGCGGTGCTCAAAAGCTCGCGTCCGGCAGGTAGTCCTCTGAGAGCACGTCGTCGGGCGCGTAGGGGCAGCGGGCGGGGAACCTGTCGGCCTCGAGGCCGGTCTCGTCCACGGCGTCCTTGATCGCGTCGGCATAGGCGTCGGGCATCAACGCCGGAACGTGCCGCCGAAGGCTGGGGCTCTGTTTGAGCAGCTTGCGGATCTCGCGACGCTGGGTGCGAAGCGTCTTGCGCCAGCTGGCCCCACGCAGCTCGGGCTGTGCCTGCCATTTGAGGAGGTGCAGCAGGATGACGCAAAGCCGGCTTTCGAGCTCGCGCCGATCGCTGCCCACCATCGACTCGATCTCCTCCGCGAGATGATCCCAATCGAGCCCATTCGTCTTACGCGCGCGCAGAAGAGCCACCTGCTCCAGGCTCCAGGCGCAAAGGTCCTCCTCGTAGCTCACGCGGCTCCTGACGCTTGTCCGCATCCCGACCTCCATGCCGGCCGACCATTTCATCATTTTAGCATCCGCGGGGGAGTGGTCCACATCGCGACGAGCGGTGGTGCCGGATGACGACCGTTTGCTCCCTAGGATCGCCGCGGGCAGTCGCGCAAAAGAGATCCTCGGCGAGACGTGGATAGACCTCGGCGATGGCGCGCCCGACCGGGCCGCGGATCAGGTCGAGCGTGGCGGCCCCAAGCGCCGTGGGCACTGGACATGATGGCGGAATCCATGACAGACCACGCTGAGTGTGTATGCAAGTCGCGATTGGCAGTTTGGCATACGAAGGAGTTTACCGATGTTCGCCCCTGTGGTCAGCTTCGCGAGGCTGTTGCTTACAGCGGTTATCGTCCTCAGTTCTTCCAGCCCACTTCGCGCGCAACCGATAGAAATGGGGTTTGCGGCCGTGGCGCGGCCGGACTCCCTGCTGAGAGATGCCGCCGACGCGTTTCTCGATAGTGTGCGAAGCGATCCGACGTTGGCAGAGCTCGTCAGTTTGGTGGACGTGTCCGAGAGCTTAGAGGTCGATGAGGTACTGCCCGCCGCGCAAGAGGGTAAGATCGGTTTCGCGGTCGTGCCGACCCTGTTGCTCGATCAGGCTGACGAGGAGGGGGGCGAGGTGCTCGCCGCGCAACCCGTCGCCGTTTTCCATCAGCCGCTGGCCTTCAGCGGCTTTCGTGGATTGCTCGCGGTCGAGGAGAGCCCAATCGGCGCCGTCGCGCTTGCCAAGCTAGCTGAAGCCGACCTCTTGGGCATTACCTACTGGAACGCCGGCATCACCCACATTGCCGCCAATGCTCCGATCGAGGGGCCATGGAATCTCGATGGCCAGCGCTTGGCATTGTTCTGGCCGGACCAAGACCAGGCGTTGCTGGAAATGGTCGGCGCTAGCGGGATTCGGCCGACCCTTAGCGAGGTCTACGACGGCCTAACTGCCGGCACGCTGGATGGTGCCGAAATCGATTTGCAGCTAGCCGAGTCAGCACCGCCCGGCGCGTTCTCCCACATCAACGAAGTCAACTACCGCGCGCTGGTCTCGGTCGTGGTTGCGAATCGGGCGCTGTGGCATGACCTGCCAGAGCTGGCTCAAACGGGCATCAGCGCCGCAGCCCGCGATGCAGCGGCCCAGCTTACTATCGATGTTCGTGAGCGCGAGGCCAGTGCCCGGGATGCTCTAGCAGCGCGGGAGGTGGCCTTTGCGACTCCTTCGACAGAAGGGATGCATGCGTTCAGACTTGCCAGCGCCGAGAGCTGGCGGGCCACCCGGCCGTCGGAGATCGCCGAGTTCTTCGATGGCGTCGTCGCCCATCAGGAGGCGCTCGCAGCACGTGACGGGAGCACGCCCGATCAACCGCCTCCAGAGCGACGTGGAGCAGCGGAGGTCGAAGTGCTGTTCGCGACCGACCGCAATTACGAAAGAGTGAGTGGCGTTCCAATTTTCGGCAGTAAGCGCATCGCCGGGGAAAAGTACTGCGGCGCTGTTCGGGTTCGCCTCAATCCGGATCGGCCGGCGGCGAGCGAGA
>CAZXYL010000300.1:0-4325 GCA_964644915.1 uncultured Geminicoccaceae bacterium | reverse complement strand
ATGAGAATGATGCCGATCCAGTCGATCAGGAATCCGAGCAGGAAGACGATCAGCATCATCGCCGCAAAGATACCCCAGCGACCGGCGAAGTCGAACGCGTTCACCAGGTCGGTCACAACGTCTCGCCCGCCGACCCCCTGGAACACCGTCGTAAACAATGTGGCGCCGATGATCACGGCAATGACCATGCAGCTGGTCCGCGTCGCGGTCCACACCGCCTCTGCAAACTTGACCCAATCGAACTGCCGATAGACGCCCATCAGTATAAGCGCCACGAAGGCGCCGATCGCGGAGGCTTCGGTCGGCGTCGCAAATCCGCCCCAGATCGAACCGAGCACGCCGAAAATCAACAGCAGCGGCGGCACCATGTTGACCAGGAGCATCCGCACGATCATCAGCGCGGTGACGCCCGCGCGCTCTTGCGCCGGCAGCGCAGGGCCCAGCTCGGTCCGCTGATGGGTGCGCACGACGATGTAAAGGAAATAGAGACCGGCCAGCAGAAGGCCCGGCATCAGGCCTGCGGCGAACAGGCGGCCGACCGATTCGTTCGACTGATCCGCCATCAGGATCAGCATGATGCTGGGCGGGATGATGATGCCGAGCGTGCCGCTCGCCGCCACCACGCCGGTGGCCAGTGTCCGGGAGTAGTTGTACTTGAGCATCGTGGGGATCGCCATCAGCGACATGCTGACGACGGTGGCTCCCATGACCCCGGTGACGGCGGCAAACACGGTGGACAGGACGACGACGGCGAGCGCGATCGCGCCGCGCAGGGCGCCGAAGGCATGCATGAGCGCCCGGAACAGCCCGTCGGCAATTCCGGAACGTTCAAGGATCGTCGCCATGAAGACGAACAGCGGAATGGCGATCAGGATATGGTTGGTGGCGGTCGCCCACATCCGGTTGATGAACAGCGGCCACATCCGCTCGCCCAGCCCGAAGTAACCGAAGATCACGGCCAGGCCGCCGAGGACGAAGGCCACCGGGTGGCCGAGCAGGAGGCCGATGATCACCCCCCCGAACATCAGGGCGATGAACAGCTCCGGGGACACTAAATTTTCCTGCCGGTGACGATGAAGACAAGGTTCTTCAATACATGAGCCAGCGCCTGCACCCCGAGCAGGGCGAGCCCGATCGGAATCAGGGTCTTGCCGGGATAGACGGGCAGGTTGGCACCGGTCGCAGCCCGCTCACCCTGAACCCAGCTGCGCTCGGCGAAGTTGTAAGCGGCGGGCAGCAGGAAATAGAGGAACACGCCGATGAGAACCAGATAGGTGACGACCTCGATGACGGCCTGGGTCTTCTCGGAGAACCGATTGACGAAGATATCGACGTTGACGTGCTCCCGGTAATAGAGGGTATAGCCGAGCGCCAGCATCAGGTGCGCGCAGAAGACGTAGGCCAGGATCTCGAACGTCCATGCCGCCGGGGTGCCGATCGCGCGCCGCATGAAGACGGCGTAGAGCGAAAGGATCATCAAGGCGAGGATGATCCAGCTCACGAAATATTTGCCGATAAAGTAATTGATCCGGTCGACGAACCGGACGAAGGCGATGATACCGTTCACCTGGCGGTCTCGCGATCACTCATCGGATAGCGCAAGCCCCTGCCCCGCCGGCGGTCTCTTCGGTAACGGACCGCGGAGCCGGATTCGATCCCGGCCCCGCGGCTGCAGATCACCAGCACACGTCGCCGAAGGCGCGCCTGCGGGACTCGGAGGCGGTCGCCGTCAGTTGGCGCCGACGGGGTTGAGGGTGAAGGGCTGGCCGGCCTGCCAGAACCTTTGATTCGCGTTGCGCTCCTGCGCGGCCCGGATCGTCGCCATGACGTGGTCGTAGACGCCGTGCTCCTGCGCGATCTGCACGACCTCGGCATGCACGTCGTCCATGCCCGGCGGGTTGTGGCCGAACATGAACGGCTCCTGGGCCGCCCGCCAGTCCTTGATCGTCACGAGGTACTCGTACATCGCCAGCAGCAGCTTGGCGTGGTCCGGGTTCTCCCGCGCATCTTCGAGCAACCGCCGGTTCGCCGCCTCGGCGATCTGCTGCAGGGTATCGTCGTCGAGCCGGGTCACCGTGGTCCCCGCCTCCTCGAAGCGCCGGTGATAGATGCCGGAGGTGTACTCGAAGAAGGTCCAGGCCCACATCATGGTGGCCTTGGCCGCCTCGTTCATCACGAACTTGGCGCGATCGGAGAGTTCTCCGTAGGAATCGGCGTTGATGATGATGCCGGAGACCGGGCCGGGCTGGTGCCAGCCGGGTTTCACGACATGGCTCGTGACCTCCTGCAGCCCCATGTTCCAGTCCACCTCGGGCACCGAGAACTCGGCCGCATCGAGGTCGCCGCGGTCGAGGGCGAGATAGATCTCGCCGCCGGGCAGGAACACGGCCGAACCGCCCATGTCCTCCAGGAGGCGGGACTGATTGCGGCCGCACTGGCGCATCTGCAGGCCGCCGTAGTCGGCCGCCGTCTCCACCGGGCGGTTGGTGCGCTGGCCGGATTCCGGCCCGGTCACCGAGTGCGGGATCCACTTCAGGCCGTACTGGCCGTAGAGCTCGTTCACCAGCTCGTAGCCGCCGGCCTGCCAGAACCAGATCATGTAGTCGCCGGGGCTGAAGATCACCGGCACCGACGTCACCAGCGAAAAGGCGGTGTTGCGGCCCTCCCAGTAGCTCGGCCAGTCCGAGCCCATGTCGAGCGCGCCGGCCTGGACGGTGTCGAACATCTCGACCGAGGAGGTGAAGGTGCCGCCTTCATTGTACTCGATCTGAACGTCGCCCGCGGCGAGGACGTTGACCAGATCCACGAAATAGCGGTCGCCCCGCCACAACGTGATCGAGGTGGGCCAGGACGTCTCGAAGATCAGCGTGGCCGGGGCTTGCGCCGCCGCATCGTGCTCGGGCGTCGCGAGGACGAGCGCGCCCAGTGCGACCGCTGTGCCGGCCAGCAAAGCCCATCTTCTCTTGATCAAAGGACGGCTCTGCTTGCCTGATACTTTTGCGTTCGTCATCTGGTCCGAGCCTCCCTGGTTGGATTTACCAGACCGCGGGCCGCGTGATCTTGCTGGCCTGGGGGCGCCGCGCGGTGGTCCCGCAGGCTAGCCCAGTGATCCGCCCCGATCAAGTTCGGGTGGCATCACGAGATCGCGGGCCGCATCGGCCGCTCGCAGGGCCGCTAGCTCGCCCGGGCGTCCTCGAGGATCATGGCGGCCCCCTTTTCTGCGATCATGATGGTGGGCGAGTTGGTGTTGCCGGAGGTGATCGTCGGCATCACCGAGGCGTCGACCACGCGCAGGCCGTCCAGCCCGATCACGCGCAGCCGCTCGTCCACGACCGCCATCGGGTCGCTCGCCAACCCCATCTTGGCCGTGCCGACGGGATGGAAGATGGTCGTGCCGATGTCCCCGGCAGCCTGCGCAAGCGCCTCCTCGTCATCATCCGCGATATGGGACCCCGGCAGGTATTCCTCCGGGCGGAAGCGTTGCAGCGCGTCGGTCGCCATGATCCGGCGCGCCAGTCGGATGGCGCGCGCGGCCACCCGCCGGTCCTCGTCGGTCGACAGGTAATTGGGCGCGATCTCCGGGTGCTCGCCCGGATCCGCCGAGCGCACGCGCACCCACCCGCGGCTCGTCGGCCGCAGATTGCAGACGCTGCTCGTGATCGCCGGGAAGGCATGAAGCGGGTCGCCGAACTTGTCGAGCGAGAGCGGCTGGATGTGGAACTCGAGATCGGCCCGCTCCCGGTCGGGCCCGGAGCGCGCGAACAGCCCGAGCTGCGAGGGCGCCATGGTCAGCGGGCCGCGCCGCGCGCAGACATATTCGACGCACATCCAACCCCGTCGCCACAGCGAGCCGTAGAGGCTGTTGAGCGTCGTGCAGCCGTGGACCTTGTAGATCAGGCGCAGCTGCAGATGGTCCTGCAGGTTCGCCCCCACTCCCGGGCGGTCGTGGACGACGTCGATCCCGGCCTCGTGCAGCCATTCGGCCGGGCCGATGCCCGAACGCTGCAGGATCTGCACCGACCCGATGGCCCCCGACGACAGGACGATCTCGCCCCGGGCCGTGGCCATGTGCTGTTCGCCGCCCTGGCGCCAGACGACCGATCTCGCCCGCTCCCCATCCAGAACCAGCCGGTCGACGAGGCCGCCGGAGATCACGCGCAGGTTCGCTCGATTGAGGACCGGCTTGAGAAACCCGCGGGCGGTCGACCAGCGCAGGCCGCGCTTCTGATTGACCTCGAAGTAGGACGATCCTTCATTGTCGCCGCGGTTGAAATCGTCGATCGGCGGTATGCCGACCTCCGCGGCGGCCTCGCGATAGGCATCGA
>CAZXYL010000299.1:0-2043 GCA_964644915.1 uncultured Geminicoccaceae bacterium | reverse complement strand
CGGCCCGCGCAACATCTCCGAGTTCGTCTGCGCGGGCGAGGTGCGCGAGATGCCGGACCCGGACGCCTGCTCGGATGCCGAGTGGGCCGACCACATCTTCATGCATGACAACGCGGCGGGCCAGGTGGTGGAGTGGTGGCTGCACGCGCCGACCTCGTTCTGGTTCATCGCGCGCCGCGATACGGTGACCGACGAGATCCTCGAGACGATGACGGTCCAGGAGTTCGTGGCGCGCCGGAGGCCGGGCTGAATGGCGAGGGCAGCGCCGGCGCCGCGGCTGGGGGAAGGCTTCGGTCTCCTGGTGGACCAGGGCCGGCCGATCAGCTTCACCTTCGAGGGGCGTGCGTACCAGGGCTTCGAGGGCGACGTGATCGCGAGCGCGCTCGCGGGCTGCGGCGAGTGGCTGCTCTCGCGCTCGTTCAAATATCACCGGCCGCGCGGCATCCTCACCATGGCCGGGCAGGACGCCAACACGCTGGTCCAGCTCCCGGACGAGCCGAACGTGCTCGCCGATCGCCACCCGATCCGCCCCGGCCTCGAGGTCATGGGCCAGAACTACCGTGGCTCCCTCGCCCAGGACGGCGACGCCAGGCTGGGGGCCCTCGGCCGCTTCCTGCCCGTCGGCTTCTACTACCGGAGCTTCCATAAGCCCAGCGGCGCCTGGAAGTACTGGGAGCCGGTCATCCGGCGTTTCTCCGGGCTCGGCCGGGTCAACCTGGAGAGCCGGCACGGTTATTACGACGAGGCCTACGGCTTCTACGAACTGGTCGTGGTCGGCGGCGGCCCCGCCGGGATGAGCGCAGCCCTCGAGGCGGCGCGCCACGGGCTCGAGGTGCTGCTGGTCGAGGAGTTCCCGATCCTCGGCGGCTCCCTGACCTACGCCCGCTTCGGCGCCGACGGCAGGCGCGCGGCCGCGGAGCATGAGCGGCTCGTGGCCGGGATCGAGGCGAGCGAGAACGTGACCGTCTTCACCGATGCGGTCTGCGCCGGGTTGTTCGCGGACAATTTCCTGTCGATCATCCGCGGCAACCGCATGCACAAGGTGCGCGCCCGGCACGTGGTCGTGGCCGCGGGCGCTTTCGAGCAGCCGATGGTGTTCCGCAACAACGATCTGCCCGGGATCATGCTCGCTTCCGGCGCGCAGCGGCTGATGCGCCTCTATGGCGTCGCCCCGGGCCGGCGCGCCGTGGTCGCGACCGCGAACGAGCACGGCTACGAGGCGGCGCTCGATCTGCTCGATGCCGGCATCGAGGTCGCGGCGATCCTGGAGCTCCGGCACGAGACGCCGCGCACGCCGGCCGCCAACGCCGCGCTCGATCGGGGCGTGATGGTGCACCGCAGCCGGACCATCGCCGAGGCGCTGGGCAACGGCCACATCAGCGGCGTGCGCATGGCGGAGATCACCGGGCAAGGGACATACGAGGAGAACGGCCGGGTCATCGAGTGCGACTGCGTGCTCACGAGCGTCGGCTACGCGCCCGCAGGCAACCTGATCTGGTACGCGGGCGGGCGTTTCATTTACGACGACGAAACGGCGATGCATCGAGTTTACGAGCGGCCCAAGGGGATCGCGACCGCGGGCTCGGTGAACGGCGTCTGGGATCTCGATTCGGTGCTTGCCGACGGGCGGCGTGCGGGCTGGCACGCGGCCCGGGTGCTGGGCCGTGCCAAGGGCGAGCCGCCGCCGGCACCGCCGGATGCGCTGGTCAGTCAGATCACCCATCCCTGGCCGATCTTCCCGCATCCGCGCGGCAAGGATTTCGTCGACTTCGACGAGGACCTGCAGGTCCAGGACATCCAGCACGCTGTTCTGGACGGCTACGACGACATCCAACTGCTCAAGCGCTACTCCACCCTCGGCATGGGGCCGAGCCAGGGCCGGCACTCCAACGTCGCGGCGATCCGGCTGGTGGCGCAGGCGACGGGGCGCGCCATCGATGAGGTCGGCACGACCACGGCGCGGCCGCCCTACGTCGCCGAGAAGTTCGCGCACCTCGCCGGCCGCGGCTTCGACCCGGTGCGGCATACGGCGATGCACCACCG
>CAZXYL010000298.1:0-7226 GCA_964644915.1 uncultured Geminicoccaceae bacterium | reverse complement strand
GTCCAAAGTACCCGAAAAAGAGCAGGAACAGACTTGGCCACGACGCCCCCCGTCGACGACCACAACCCCAACGAACTGCCGCCGGGCGGCAATGACATCGCGCCCATCTCCATCGTCGAGGAGATGAAGACCAGCTACCTCGACTATGCGATGAGCGTCATCGTCGCCCGGGCGCTGCCCGACGTGCGCGACGGCCTGAAGCCGGTTCACCGCCGCATCCTGTATGCCTGCCAGGAAGCGGGCTATGTCGCCGGCCGCCCCTACCGCAAGTCGAGCCGCATCGTCGGCGACGTCATGGGTAAATATCACCCGCACGGCGACCAGGCGATTTACGACACGCTCGTGCGCATGGCGCAGGACTTCTCCATGCGCCTGCCGCTGATCGACGGGCAGGGCAACTTCGGCTCGATGGACGGCGACCCGCCGGCGGCGGAGCGCTACACGGAGGCGCGGCTCGCGCAGGTCGCCTCCGAAGCGCTGCTCGCCGACATCGACAAGGACACGGTCGATTTCCGGCCGAACTACGACGAATCGGACCAGGAGCCGATCGTCATCCCGGCGCAGTTCCCGAACCTTCTGGTGAACGGCGCCGGCGGCATCGCGGTCGGCATGGCGACCAACATCCCGCCGCACAACCTGGGCGAAGTGCTCGATGCCTGCATGGCCCTGGTCGACGACCCCGATCTCGGCTTCGAGGAGCTGGTCCAGCTGATCCCGGGCCCGGATTTCCCGACCGGGGGCATCATCCTGGGCCACGCCGGCAGCCGCCAGGCCTACGCGACCGGGCGCGGCTCGATCCTGGTGCGCTCGCGCACCCACGTCGAGGAGGTGCGCAAGGATCGCGACGCGATCATCGTCTCGGAGGTGCCCTACCAGGTCAACAAGAGCCGCCTCGTCGAGCGGATCGCCGAGCTGGTGCGCGAGAAGCGGGTCGAGGGCATCTCGGATCTGCGCGACGAGTCCGATCGCGACGGCGTGCGCGTGGTCATCGAGCTGCGGCGCGATGCGGACCCGGACGTCGTGCTCAACCAGTTGTTCCGGCACACGCCGCTGCAGGTGAGCTTCGGGTTCAACATGCTGGCGCTGGTCGGCGGCCGCCCGGTCCAGCTCAACCTCAAGGAGGTGCTCGAGGCCTTCCTCGAATTCCGCGAGGAAGTCATCATCCGGCGCACCGCCTACGATCTCACCCGCGCGCGGGATCGGGCGCACGTGTTGCTGGGCCTCGCGGTCGCGGTCGCGAACATCGACGGTGTGATCGCGCTGATCCGGGCGGCGCCCGATGCCGCCACCGCGCGCGACCAGCTGATGGCGCACGAGTGGCCGCTGGGCGACGTCGCCCCGCTGGTGCGGCTCGCCGAGGAGAGCGTGGGCGAGGAGCCGGCCGGGAGCGAGCCCGGCGATACCTACCGGCTGTCGCAGCGCCAGGCCCAGGCGATCCTGGATCTGCGCCTGCAGCGGCTGACCCAGCTCGAGCGCAACCGGATTACGGACGAGCTGCAGGAGCTGGGCGATCGGATCAAGGAGCTGCTGCAGATCCTCCGTTCGCGCGAGCGGCTGCTCGAGGTGCTCAAGGAGGAGCTGGAGGCGGTCAAGCGCTTCGCGACACCGCGCCGGACCACGATCGAGGACCTCGACTACGAGGTCGACATCGAGGACCTGATCCAAAAGGAGGACATGGTCGTCACGGTGACCCGGCTCGGCTACATCAAGCGGGTCCCGCTCTCGACCTACCGCTCGCAGGCGCGCGGCGGCAAGGGCCGCCTGGGCATGACCACGCACGAGGACGACTTCCTCTCGCAGCTGTTCGTCGCCAATACCCACACGCCGGTCCTGTTCTTCTCGTCCAGGGGCCGGGTCTACAAGCTCAAGGTCTACAAGCTGCCGCTCGGCTCGCCGCAGGCGCGCGGCAAGGCGATGGTCAACCTGTTCCCGCAGCTCGGCGAAGGCGAGACGATCACCGCCGTCCTGCCGCTGCCCGAGGACGAGAGCACCTACGAGGATCTCTCGGTCGTGTTCGCGACGGCGAGCGGCAAGGTGCGGCGCAATGCGCTCGCCGACTTCATCTTCGTGCCGGCGAACGGCAAGATCGCGATGGGCCTGGACGAGGGCGACCATCTGGTCGGCGTGGCCGTCGCGACCGAGGACGAGGACGTGCTGCTCGCCGCGCGCGGCGGCAAGTGCGTGCGCTTCCCGCTGCGCAGCGTCCGCGTCTTCCGCTCGCGCACCTCGGAAGGCGTGCGCGGCATGGACCTCGCCCGGGGTGATCGGGTGATCTCGATGTCGATTCTGGGGCACGTGGGGGTCAGCATCGAGGAGCGTGACGCGTTCCTGCGCTTCGATGCCGCGCGCCGGCGCCAGAACGGCGACAATGGCGAGGAGAACGGGCCGACGGTGGAGCTGAGCCAGGAGCGCCTGGACGAGCTCGCGCGTGGACAGCAGCTGATCCTCACCGTGACCGTCAACGGCTACGGCAAGCGCACCTCGGCCTACGAGTACCGGGTGACCAACCGGGGCGGCCAGGGCATCATCAACATCGAGACCTCGCGGCGGAACGGGCCCGTGGTCGGCGCCTTCCCGGTCGCCGACGACGATCAGGTGATGCTGGTCACCGACAAGGGCAAGGTGATCCGCATCCCGGTCGACGGCATCCGGATCGCGGGCCGCAACACCCAGGGCGTGACCCTGTTCAACACCGAGCCCGGCGAGCACGTGGTCTCCGTCGCCCGCGTGCCGGCCCGGGCCGAAGCCGGTGACGACGACATCGAGGCGAACGGCGCCGAAGAGCGCTAAGCGGCATAGAGGGCGATCCAGCCATGCGCGGTCCCCGCACGGGGGTCTACCCCGGCACCTTCGATCCGATCCACAACGGCCATCTGGACATCATCCGTCGGGCGACCCAGGTGGTCGATCGCCTGGTGCTGGCGGTGGCGGTCAATGTCGGCAAGGACCCGCTCCTGCCGCTCGACGAGCGCGTGCGCCTAGTCGAGCACGAGGCCCAGGAGCTGATGCGGGAGGACCGGGTCAACGGCTGCGAGATCAAGGTCGGCCCGTTCGAGCGCCTCCTGGTCGACTTCGCGCAGAGCATGGGGGCCACGCTGATCATCCGCGGCCTGCGCGCGGTCTCGGACTTCGAGTACGAGTTCCAGATGGCGGCCAACAACGCGCGGCTCTGCCCGGAGATCGAGACCGTCTTTCTCACCGCGTCGGAAACCAACCAGTTCACCTCCTCGCGCTTCGTCAAGGAGATCGCGCTGTTGGGCGGCGATATCTCGAGCTTCGTCTCGCCGCACGTGCGCGCCCGGCTGGAATACCGGCTGAGGCGTTCGGGCTGAGGCTTCCTCCTCGGTGGAGCTGTGGATTCCGATCACCATAGCTGCGGCGTTCTTCCAGAACCTGCGCTCCGCCCTGCAGAAGCATCTCAAGGGGCAGCTCAGCACGACCGGCGCCACCTACGTCCGCTTCGCCTTCGGCGTGCCGTTCGCGCTCCTCTACGTGCTCGCGCTGGCGCAGGCCGGCGGGCTGTCGCTGCCGCCGTCCAATGCCACCTTCGCCACCTGGTGCGTGGTCGGCGGGCTGGCGCAGATTCTCGGCACAGCGGCGCTGCTCCAGGCCTTTTCTTATCGCAACTTCGCGGTCGGCACGGCGTACTCCAAGACCGAGACGGTCCAGACGGCGATCTTCGGGATCGTGCTGCTGGGCGATCCCGTCGGGCTCGTGGCCACGGTCGCGATCCTCGTGAGCCTGGCGGGCGTGATGGTGCTCTCCATGCCGCGCAGCGATGTCGGGTTCGGCCGGCTGGTGCGGGATCTGACCAGCGTGCCGGCCCTGCTCGGCATGGGCTCGGGCGCCGGCTTCGCGATCGCAGCCGTGAGCTATCGTGCGGCGGCGCTCTCGCTGGGCGGCGAAGGCTTCGTCATGCAGGCGGCGTTCACGCTGGTCTGCGTGATCACCCTCCAGAGCCTCGTCATGACCGCCTGGCTGCTCTGGCGCGAGCCCGTCCAGCTCGCGGCGGTCTGGCAGGCGCGTGGCATTGCCGTCTGGGTGGGCCTCTGCGGCATGCTGGCATCGGCCGGCTGGTTCACCGCGATGACCATCCAGAACGCAGCGCTGGTGCGGGCGCTCGGCCAGATCGAGCTGGTGTTCACGTTTGCGGCCTCGCACTTCTTCTTCGGCGAGCGCTCCAATGCCAGGGAACTCGCGGGCATCGGCCTCGTCGTGGCCGGAATCCTGATCCTCCTGCTCGGCCGGGCGTGAGCCGCTCGGATCAGGCGAGCATCCGCCGGATGGCGCCGGCCGCGTCGTCGAGCGCGCGACGGGCGGCCGCGCAACGCGAGGTCATGCGCATGAAGGCGTGGATCAGGCCGGGGTAGATGCGCAGGTCGCGCGGCACGCCCGCTGCCTCCAGCCGCTCGTCGAGCTCGATCGAATCGTCGAGCAGGGGATCGAGGGCTGCCGCGTTCAGGAACAGGGGCGGCAGGCCGCGCAGGTCCGCATACATCGGTTCCGCGAGTGGATCGCTGGCTGGCGTCCCGCCCAGATAGTTGCCCCAGAACCAGGCCATCTGCGCCGTGCTGAGCTGCCAGGTGCCGTCGCCGAGGCGCCGGTGCGAGGCCGTATCCTCGCGCGACCAGTAGCAGCCGTAGAACAGGGCGCCGCCGCGCGGCAGCGGCTCGCCCAGGTCGCGCAAAGCGATCAGCGCGCCGAGCGCGAGGTTGGCGCCCGCGGAATCCCCGGCCAGCACCATGCGCTCGGGATCGAGGCCGTACTCACGGCCGTGGCGCTGCGTCCATCGGACGGCGGCCAGGCAGTCGTCGAGTGGGGCAGGGTAGGGGTGCTCCGGCGCCAGCCGATAGTCGACCCCGATCACCGCGGCGCCGCTCCCCTTCGCCAGGAGCCGCATCAGGCGGTCGTGGGTGTCGAGCGAGCAGACGGTCCAGCCGCCGCCGTGCATGTAGACCATGACCGGAAGGGCGGAAGCGTCGCTTGGACGGTAATGGCGCAGTCTGACCCGCCCGCCCGGGCCTCCGATGTCGCGATCGCGGATCTCGAGCAGCGGTACAATAGGCAGGTTCCAGGGTGCGTTGGTCTCGGCCACCTGCGCCCGGGCGCGCTCGATCGGGAGCGTGCTGATGTCGGGCAGGCCCGCAGCCGCCATCTCGTGCATGAGCTCTGCGATCTCGGGATCGACGTACGGCGCCTCGGGGTGGTCGTTCATGGGGAATCTCGAAGGGGAGCAGGTCAAGGGACTTGAATTCACAAGCGGCAGATTAGCGACATTCATACGTTCGTGTCGCGCTCATGTTGCGCCGAGGAGGGTGAGCTGTAGCTGCGCTCGGACGTGAGGACCGGGCGGCGTGCACATCGTCGAATTCGAGAGCAAGGTGCGGAGTGCCTGCGATCCCGCCATGCTTAGATTGATGGTCAGGAGACGGAATGACCCGTCCGAACCTGATGGAGCCGCGAGATGTCGACCTTCGCCATGAGACCCGTCGAAGCCGCGCGGCCGCTGCCGCTCTTCCCGAGCGACGACGAGCGCTGGGAAGCGGTGCGGCGGCGCGACCCTGCCGCCGAGGGCGCCTTCGTCTATTCGGTGAGCACGACCGGCGTCTACTGCCGGCCGTCCTGCGCGGCGCGCCTGCCGCGCCCCAAGAACGTCCGTTTTCATGACACCTGCGCCGATGCCGAACGTGCGGGTTTCCGGCCCTGCAAGCGCTGCCGTCCGAACGAAGCCACGCGCGCCGAGCGCCACGCCGCCGCGGTGGCAAGAGCGTGTCGCATAATCGAAGGGGCGGAAGAGATGCCGCGTCTCGATGCGCTGGCCGAGAGCGCGGGTCTGAGCCGCTTCCACTTCCACCGCATCTTCAAGGTGGTGACCGGCGTGACGCCGCGCGCCTACGCCGATGCGCACCGTGCCCGGCGTGCGCGCGAGGAGCTCGCGCAAAGCGGCACGATCACGGAGGCGATCTATGGCGCCGGCTTCAACTCCAGCAGCCGCTTCTATGAGAGCGCGCCCGATCGCCTCGGCATGACGCCCACGGCCTTTCGCGCCGGCGGCGAAGGCACGACGATCCGCTTCGCGGTCGGCCAATGCTCCCTCGGGCCGATCCTGGTCGCCGCGACCGAAAGGGGCGTGTGCGCGATCCAGTTCGGTGACGACCCGGAGACGCTGGTGCGCGACCTTCAGGACCGCTTCCCGAAGGCACGGCTGATCGGGGGTGATGAGGAGTTCGAGCAGTGGGTGGCGCGGGTGGTCGGCCTGGTGGAAGCGCCCGGGCAGGCCCTCGATCTGCCGCTCGACGTGCGCGGCACCGCGTTCCAGCAGCGCGTCTGGCAGGCGCTGCGCGAGATTCCGCCGGGCGCCACGGCGAGCTACGCCCAGATCGCCGCACGGCTCGGGGCGCCCAAGGCCGTGCGCGCCGTGGCGCAAGCCTGCGCGGCCAATGTGCTCGCGGTCGCCATTCCCTGCCACCGCGTGGTGCGCACCGACGGCGCGCTCTCGGGCTACCGCTGGGGCGTGGAGCGCAAGCGCGCGCTGCTCGAGCGGGAGGCGGCAGCATGAATGCGACGAGCCAAGCCCGGCGCGAGCGCGCGCCTGCATCCGCCCCGGCCGCCATCCCGGAGCGCGTCGCCACCCTCGACTGGGCCGGGATGGCTGCGGAGCTCGACGCCTACGGTTGCGCCACGAGCGGCCCGCTTCTCACGGCCGAGGAATGCGCATCGCTCGCTGGCGCTTATACCGCGGACGAGCGGTTCCGCAGTCGGATCGTCATGGCCCGGCACGGCTTCGGCCGCGGCGAGTACAAGTACTTCGCCTATCCCCTACCGGAGACCGTCGCGGCGCTGCGCACCGCGCTCTATCCCCCGCTCGCCCAGATCGCGAACCGCTGGAACGAGGCGATGGGCATCGACGTGCGCTACCCGCGCGACCACGAGGTCTTTCTCGAGCGCTGCCACGCCGCTGGTCAGACGAAGCCGACGCCGCTCCTCCTGCAGTACGGACCCGGTGACTACAATTGCCTGCACCAGGACGTCTATGGCGAGCACGTGTTCCCGCTGCAGGTCGCGTTCCTGCTCGCGCAGCCCGGGGCCGACTTCACCGGCGGCGAGTTCGTGCTGACCGAGCAGCGGCCGCGCATGCAGTCGCGCGCGGAGGTGGTCCCGCTACGGCAGGGCGAGGGCGTGGTCTTCCCGGTGCACCATCGGCCGGTCCGCGGCACGCGCGGCAC
>CAZXYL010000297.1:0-2619 GCA_964644915.1 uncultured Geminicoccaceae bacterium | reverse complement strand
CGTGCCGCGCGCGGTGACAAGCCTGCTCGCCGGCATCGCGCTGCTCGATGCGGTCCTGATCGCCGGCGCCGGCGCCCTTGCCGTCGCCTGGCTCGCGGCGGCGGGCTTCGCGCTGACCGTGGTCCTGCAGCGCTTCGTGCCCGCGACCTGAGCGGCCTTCAGCCGGGCCCGAGGACCAGATCGGGCAGGAACAGCACGATCTGCGGCACGTAGGTGATCAGGAGCAGGACGAGCGCGAGCGCGCCGAGAAACGGCAGCACGGCCCGGGCGAAGCGCTCGATCGTGATGTCGGTGATGCCGATGATCACGAACATCACCATGCCGATCGGCGGCGTGATCAGCCCGATCATCAGGTTCAAGGTGATCACCACGCCGAAATGGATCGGGTCGATGCCGAGCTGCTGGATCAGCGGCAGGAAGATCGGCACCAGGATGACCATGACGGTCAGGGGCTCCATGAAGCAGCCGAGGACGAACAGCAGGAGGTTGATCATCAGCAGGATCGCCCAGGGCTGCTCGGAGACGGCGAGGAAGCCCGCGGCCAGCGCCTGCGGCACGCCCTCGCGCGCGAGAATCCAGCCGAACAGCGAGGCGGACGCGATGATGAACATGAGGCGCGCCGTGTCCGCCCCGACCTTGACCAGGATCGGCCCCAGGCTCGCGAGCCGGATCTCGCCCAGCAGCACCATGCCGACCACGAGCGCGTAGGCGGCCGCGACCACCGAGGCCTCGGTCGGGGTGAACGCGCCGGAGAGGATGCCGCCCAGGATGATGACCGGCAGGACCAGCACCGGGATCGAGCGCCAGATCGCCAGGAGCAGCTCGGGGAGCGGCGCCCTCGGCTCCTTGGGATAGCCGCGCCGGAGAGCGATCCGCCAGACCGAGATCATCAGGATCGCGGCCATGAACAGGCCGGGCACGACGCCCCCGAGGAACAGCCGGCCGACCGAGACCTCGGCGATGCCGCCGTAGAGCACGAGCGGGATCGAGGGCGGGATGATCGGGCCGATGGTGGCCGATGCGCCGGTGATCGCGGCGGCGAAATCGCGGTCGTACCCGCCCTCGCGCATCATCTCGAGCTCGAGGCGACCGAGGCCGGCGACGTCGGCCACGGCCGAGCCGCTCACGCCCGCGAACAGCATGCTCGCGAGTACGTTCACGTGCCCGAGCCCACCGCGCACATGGCCGACCAGCGAGCGGGCGAGCCGCACCAGCCGGACCATGATCCCGCCCGTGTTCATGAGCTCGGCCGCGAGGAAGAAGAACGGGATCGCGAGCAGGAGATAGGCATCGGTGCCGACCGCGACCCGCTGCGCCACCACAATCAGCGGGACGTCCCCGATCAGCAGCAGGTAGACGATCGAGGTCAGCAGCATCGCGTAGGCGAAGGGGATGTTGAACGCGAAGAAGAGGAACAGGCCGAGGACGAGGAGCGCGGTCATCAGCGCCGGCAGGGCCTCGCGGCGCCTCAGCTCTCGACGGTGGGTCGGAGACGGCGCCGGACGTTCAGGCCGAGGTACAGCGCCGCGAAGGGAACGCAGACCGGCAGCGCCGCGTAGAGGAAGCTGCGCGAGATCCCCATCGCCGGATAGGCGAGGCCGGCGAAGCGCTGGGCGAGTGCCAGGCCCTGCCAGAACAGGATCGCGAGCACGATGGCACTCGCCGCCGCGCGCAACAAATCGAAGCCGAGGCGCGCGCGCCCGGGCAGGAGGCGCACGAGCGTATCCATGGAGATGTGCGAATCGGTGCGCTGCACCACCGCGATGCCGATGAACACCATCCAGGCGAACACCAGCACGGCGAACTCGTCGGCCCAGACACTGGGGCGGTTGAAGGCGTAGCGCAGCACCACCTGGGTGAAGATCGTGGCGGACGCGACCACGACCGTGCCGGCGAGCGCGACATCGAGCGCGCGATCGAGGATCCGCAAAGGGCGCGGGCGGGCCGCCGTGGAGGAGGGCGCAGCACCCTCCTCCGGCAGCTCGCTCACGAAGGCGTGTCCCGCATGCGCTCGAACAGGCCCTCGCCCCACTGGTCCTCGAACTGCCTGTAGATCTCGCCCGTCGCCTCACGGAACGCCCCGAGGTCGGGCTCGATCACGGTCATGCCGGCTTCCACGAGCCTGGCGAGATCTTCCTTGGCCCCCTCCTCGATCAGCGCGTTCTGATGATCACCGGCCTCGATCAGGGCGGCCTGGACGATCTCCTGGTGCTCGGGCGAGAGGCTCTGCCAGACGTCTTCGTTGATGATCACGACCTGGTTCTGCGTGATGTGCCCGGTCAGCATGAGATAGTCCTGGACCTCGAACAGCTTGCCCGACCAGATCACGCCGACCGGGTTCTCCTGGCCGTCGACCACGCCGGTCTGGAGCGACAGGTAGACCTCCTTCCAGTCGATCGGGGTCGGGTTGGCGCCCATCGCCTTGATCATCTCGAGATAGATCGCCGTCGGCTGAACGCGGATCTTGAGGCCCCGCATGTCCTCGGGCGTGTGCACGGGCGTTCGCGCCGTGGTCAGGTGGCGGTGGCCGAACAGCCAGCCCATGTCCAGGATGCGCATGCGGTGCTGATCGACCAGCTGCTGCGAGAGCTCCTCGCCGATCTCGCCGCGGGCCACGGC
>CAZXYL010000296.1:0-2583 GCA_964644915.1 uncultured Geminicoccaceae bacterium | reverse complement strand
GAAGGTGCCGAGCACCACCTGATTGATGCGATCGCTCATGAAATGCGTGATCACCCGCGGACCGAGCTGCGAGGATGCGAGCGTCAGCGCGACCAGGGTCATCGAGAACACGAGGCTCACCACCGTGATCATCGAGGTCGCAACCGTGGACAAGAGCTGCCGCGCGCCTTCCGCGCCGACCCGGCGCAGCCAAGGCACCAGCTGCAGCCAGTACGGCTCGGAGGCGTCGTCCAGGGTCAGCGTGAGCAGGGCGAGCAACACCGCGCCCAGCATCATCAGGCCGGGCACCAGCCACAGGCTGGACGTCGAGAGAAAGCGTAGGTACTGCAGCCGCGCGCGCATGGGTCCGCTCTCACGAACTGCGCAGCGCCCGCGGGGTTCCAGCGCCAGCAGCAGAACGGGCGCCGTCCGCATCCAGCTGGTGGTGCGAAGATCGACGATGCCGCGCGCCAAGCCTGCAGGAGATGCCGGAGTCTGTGGAGGCCGGCCGGGCACGCCGAATAGGAACCCGGCAGCCGGAGATTGCGCCCGCGCCGGCCGCACCCCACTATCATGGCGCCGCATCGGACGAGACGGGGGCGGAGCGATGACGAATCTTTCGCGCCTGCTGGCGCCGCGAGCTTGGACCGGCCTGCGAGCGTCGCTGTCGGCGCTGGCGTGCGCGCTGCTGCTTGCGGGCTGCGAGACCGCGCCGGTCACCGGGCGCAGCCAGCTGATCCTGGTGCCGGAAGGGCAGGACGCGCAGATGGGCCTGACGGCGTATCAGCAGATCCTCTCGGAGAGCAGGATCTCGCAGGATCGCGAGCTGAACCGCCGGGTCCAGGAGGTCGGGCGACGGATCGCCGCGGTCAGCGGCCAGCCGGGGTGGGAGTGGCAGTTCACCCTGCTCGAGAACGACGAGCCGAACGCTTTCGCGCTGCCCGGCGGCAAGGTCGGCGTGCATACCGGGCTGTTCAAGGTGGCGAAGAACGACGCCCAGCTCGCCACCGTGATCGGGCACGAGGTCGCGCACGCGATCGCCCGCCACGGCCCGGAGCGGATGTCGCAAGGCATGCTCGCGCAGCTCGGCGCCGCCGCCATCGGCATCGGCACCGGCAATCAGGCCTATGCGCAGCTCGCGGCCCAGGCGGCGACGCTCGGCATCATCCTGCCGTACTCGCGCACCCAGGAATCCGAGGCCGATCACATCGGCCTGCTCTACATGGCCGAGGCAGGCTACGACCCGCGCGAGGCGGTGGCGCTGTGGCGGAACTTCGAGGCGCTCGGCGGCTCCCGTCCGCCGGAGTTCCTTTCCACCCATCCGGCCGAGGGCACGCGCATCCAACGCCTGCAGCAGCTCATGCCCGAGGCGCTCGCGGTCTACGAGCGCAACCGGGGCCGGGTGGGTTAGCTCGAGGCCGGCGTCACCGTTCGGCGAGCCTGTCGCGCAGGCCGGCCAGCCGGAGCTCGGCATCGGCCCGATCGGGCGCGGCTCTGATGGACGTCCGGCAGAGCTCGGCGACCATCTCAGCGTGTTTCTCGATCGGCTGGCGAAGCTCCTCGGTGGTGGCGAAGCACGCCAGGGTGGTGAGCGCCTCGACCAGCCGGATCAGCACCCGGACCTGGCCCTCCGAGAACTGACGGATATCATTGAAGGCGGCGTCGAGCGCCCCCTCGAACGTGGTCGGGTGGACGATCAGGCGGATCTCGCCCGCCTCGTCCGGGATCAGCGAGGGGGGCGGCGGGCGCTGCATGATCTCCGCGAGCGCCGCGGACAGCCGGTCGATGCAGGTCATCGCGGTGATCGGGTCGTTGATCGACGGCGACAGGGCGCGGAGCGCGATCTGCACCAGTTCGCTGATCGCGAACTCGATGTCCTGGGTCGGCGTGCGCCGATAACCGACGACGATGGCCTTGCGGACCGCCTTGCGCACGTCGTCGGTGAGCGCCGCGCGCGGCCAGACGGTGGCGCCGAGGGTGCCCGCGACGACGAAGTGGCCCGGCCGATGCAGCAGCTCCACGATCAGGCGGTGCCGGGCCGCGTTCTCGAGCAGGCCGCGCACGTCGACCGCCTGGATGTAGCCGCTGTCCTGGAGCAGGATCTCGCCGGGCGCCTCGGCGACCCGGTCGAGCGGCGGGATCGCGCCTTGGGCGAGCTCGGCCGGCGCCAGCTCGACGCCGGGAAACATGTTGCCGATCGAGCCGCGGATGCCCTCGCCCACCTCAGCGATCACGGTGTCCGCCTGGATCGACTCGGCGACGTGGTGGATGAAGTAGACCAGCCAGGCGAGGCTCGCGATCGCCAGGAGGAGGGCGACCACGAGCGAGATGTGCGGCACGAAGGCCTCGCCGTTGTCCTCGGTCACGGCGCGCAGGACCAGGAGGGCATAGAGGAAGGTCGCGATGAACGTGCCGAGGACAACTTGGTTGACCTTGTCCTGCATGAAGCGGCTGATCAGGCGTGGCCCCAGCTGCGACGAGGCGAGCTGGAGCACGACCAGGGTGATGGAGAAGACCAGGCCCGCCACCGAGATCATCGAGGCCGCGATGGTCGAGAGCACCTCCCGGCTCCCGCTCGGCCCGATGAAGAACTCGCCGCCGGGA
>CAZXYL010000295.1:0-2424 GCA_964644915.1 uncultured Geminicoccaceae bacterium | reverse complement strand
GGTGATCGAAGCGGCGCGCGGCCGCGTCCTGCAGCTGCACGCGGCGGTGGTCACGACCAATCAGCCGGCGATCCAGCTCTACCGCAGGCTCGGCTTCCAGCCCTACGGCACCGAGCCGCGCGGGCTCATGGTCGACGGCCGTTGCTACGACCAGGAGCTGCTGGTTCTCTTCCTGAGATAGCCTGGCGGCTCAGTCGAACAGCCGCCGGGCGAAGCGACGGTGGGCGAGGAAGAAGGCGAGCGCTGCGGGCAGGACGATGAAGGCGACGTGCAGGAGCGTCCAGGCGGGATCGAGCGCCGTGCCGGTGGTGAGCGGGCGGATGACCGCAATGAGATGGGTCATGGGCAGGAGCCACGCGACCGGCTGGATGTAGACCGGAAAGCGGTCGACCTCGAAGAACACGCCCGAGAACAGGAACATGGGCGTCATCCAGAAGGTGAAGAAGTAGTTGAAGAAGTCCCAGTCGCGCGCATAGGCGGTGGCCAGAAGGCCAAAGGCCGCGAACGCCAGGCTCGCCACCAGCAGGAGCGGCACCGAGAGCAGCGCGCCGCCAAGCGATGGCACCCCGCCCCACAAGCCCGCCACCACGAGGACGCAGACCGCCGCGATCATGGCCTTGGACGCCGCCCAGAACAGCTCGCCCAGGAGCAGCTCGCCGAGCGTGACCGGCGTCGCCAGCACCGCGTCCCAGGTGCGCTGCATGTGAAAGCGGGCAAAGGCGCTGACCGTGCCCTCGAAGCTGGCCGCGAACATGGCCGCGAACGCCATCATGCCGGGCACGACGAACACGAGGTAGCTCAAGCCCCCGACGCGGTCGATCACCGCGCCCAGGCCGAAGCCGAAGGCGAACAGGTAGATCAGGGGGTTCGCGACGTTGCTGGTCATCGACGGCCAGAACAGGCGGCGCCAGACCAGCACGTGCCGCCACCAGACGGCATGGACGTAGTGCCAGGACGCCAGGACCTGTGCCATCAGCCACCCTCCCGCAGATGCCGGCCGGTGAGGCGCAAAAACACATCCTCCAGATTGGCCGGGCGGTGCAGGTAGGTGGCATCGCCGGGCAGGCGCGAGGTCAGCTCGGCCGTGGTCTGGACGTAGAACAGCACGGCATCGCCGATGTCCTCGCGCTCCAGCCCGTCGCCCGCGAGGCCAGGGGGCAAGGGCTTCGGCAGCTCGATCACGTGCCCCTTGACGTGGCGCTCGATCAGCTCGGCGGGCCGGCCCTCGTCCAAAATCCGCCCGCCGTCGATGATGATCACCCGGTCGCACAGGCGCTGCGCCTCGTCCATGTAGTGCGTGGTCAGGAGCAGCGTCTTGCCGGCCGCCTTCAGCGCCAGGAGCTGGCGCCAGATCAGCACCCGCGCCTGGGGGTCGAGGCCGGTGGTCGGCTCGTCCAGGATCACCAGCTCGGGATTGGAGATCAGGGCGCGGGCGAGCACGAGCCGCCGCTTCATGCCGCCCGAGAGCTGGTTGACCCGGCTGTCCCGCTTCTCGGTCAGCTGCATGAAGGCGAGCAGCTCCGGCACGCGCTTTGCGAGCTCGGCGCGCGGCACCGCGAAATAGCGGCCGTAGACCTCGAGGTTCTGGCGCACCGAGAGGTCCGGGTCGAGGTTGTTGTCCTGGGGCACGAGCCCGATGCAGGCCCGGTCCTCCCGCACCAGCTCCCCCGCCGGCCGGCCGAACAGCTCGAGCTCGCCGCCGCTCGGCCGCGTCAGGCCCATGATCATGCGCATGGTGGTGGTCTTGCCGGCGCCGTTCGGGCCCAAGAGGCCGACGCAGGTCGCGGGCGCGATCTCGAACGAGACCCCGCGCACCGCCTCGACCTCGCCGTAGCGCTTCTCGAGCCCGCGCGCGGCGATCACCGGCCCGGTTCCGGCCGCCCGGCCGTTCGCCCGGCCCGCCTGCGCGAGGTGCGTTTCCTGTTCTTCCAGCAGCATGAGACCATCCTTGCGGGGCCGCCCGGGTAGCACGTCCGGCGCCCCGAGGAAACGGCCAAGGGCACGCTTTCTTCCACCCCGGGCGGGCAGGATATCGCCATGTCCGCCTCAATCCACTGGAGCCCGCGGGCCCGCCACCCGCCGCGGCGCCGGGCGGCGGCAAAAGACGAGGTGCAGACGAGTACCACCCATCGACTTGAAGATGACGAATGTCTCCGCCGGTGCGCTTCGAACAGCCGAAATGCCTCCCGACACCCTTCTTGCCGCCGGCCTCCCGCGACGACCGTATCGGTTGCGATGACGACTGCAAAAGCTACACCGATGGCGCCAAAACGCCGCGCCGGTGCAGCCTTTTCGATTGCGAGTGGCGCGTCCGCGCGCCACCTCCTCCAAATCGAGCGCGGATTGACGCGCCATCAACCTTTCTCAAGCGGTGATAAGCCGTCGCGCAAGTCACTGACACATGGAGCCTTTCTTGGCCTGCGC
>CAZXYL010000294.1:0-2548 GCA_964644915.1 uncultured Geminicoccaceae bacterium | reverse complement strand
GAATTCGTCTCCCGCGCCTGCAGGCTGAGGAAGCTCGTGATGACCTGAAGGTTGTTGCGCACGCGATGGTGCACCTCCCTGAGAAGCACGTCGCGCTCGTCGAGGGTGCGCTGCAGCTGCGCGTGCAGGCGGCTGCGCCGGTGCAACTCGTCGGTGAGGCGGGTCAGGCGTGTGTTGAGCTCCACGAACAGCTGCGATGCCTGGTGCTTGTGCACGCACTGCAAGAAGATCAGGCGCCGGTCCAGATCCGTCCCCAACCCCGCACCGCGGACCTGCAGCACCACCTCCCCCGAGGGCGTCGCCAGGCGCAGGGTTCCGGGCAGCGGCGAGCCGCTCCTGGCGCAGCGCATGATCTGAGCAAGCACCGGCTGGTGCGCGCCGGCGACGAAATCGACCAGCCGGCGGCCGACGATCTCGGTTGCGGGGCGACCGATCAGGCGTGCGGCCCGCCGGTTGCAGAAATGGACGGTCCCGCCCGGGTCGACCAGGAAGACGATGTCCGGAAGGGCCTCACACAGCCGCGTGGCCAGGCCGTCGATCACTTGCCCCCGCGTCACTCGTCCGATGTGGCGGGGTGCGTCTGGAAATACTCGCGTCCTTCGGCCGCCAGCGCCGCAGGAGTCGGCTGCAGATAGACCACCACGCGACAGCCGGCATGGCCCTCGGCGATGGTTTCCCGCAGCTCGACCTTGGCATAGCCGAGGTTGTTTGCGGCGATGCTGCCGAAGACGTTCGAGGTCATCATGCACATCGAGCGGCGCCCGAGCACCTTGTCGCCGAACGGGCAGGCGCGATTGCCGAGCACGATCTTCTCGTCGTCCTCGGAGATGACGTAGAAATCGCCCCGAATCCGGCGTTTCAGATCCACGAGGACCCGGGTCACCTGCGGCCGGTCCAGCCGCTCCAGCCGGAGCGCAGAGCGATAGTCCCGATCGATCGCCTCGCCGATCGCGCCCCCGACCAGGCTGATGTAGCCCTCGGCCTCCTCGAGCCCCACGACTTCCTCCAGGCTGCCGGCGAGATGCCGTACCAGCGAGCGCAGGAAGACGTCGCGGTCCAGCGCCACGGGCGCCGCCTCCACGCTCTGGTCCTGGCCCTGGGTGCCGCTTTGGGCTCGGGCTGCCATGACCGTCCCTCGCTCGCTCATTGCCGCTGCAGCACCTGCCGCGCAGCGGCGGCGAGCTCGCGCGCACCATAAGGCTTGGCCAGGTGCATCGATCCGAGGACCGTCGCCATGCGCGTTCTGAGAACCGGATCGGTATGGGCGGTCGCGAACACGATCGCGACCCCGAGCTCCTCGGCCATGCTCCGCCCGGCATCGACACCGGTCTCGCCGTCCTTGAGCCGGATATCCACGACCGCCATCTCTGGCTGCAAGGCGCGCGCCTTACGCAACGCTTCCGCGCCGCTCGCGGCCAAGCCGCACACCTCGGCGCCCAGATCCTCCAGCATCTGGATCAGATCCAGGGCGACGATGGTCTCGTCCTCCACCACGAGCACGCGCACGCCGCCGAGGGGGCGGCCATCGGCACAGGCTGGCGCGTGCGGAACCGGCGCCCGGCGCTGTTCGCCGGATCGGCTGGGACCCAGGCGATCGATCAACCCCGGAGCTGCGAGCGCCTGGCGGTCTCGACCATGAGAGGACGCGAGCATCACTGTGCTACCAGCTGCAAAAGCGATCTCATACAACGATCCGTGCGGCACGGGAACCGCGCGTGTGTTGCTTTGGATACAATTTTGGATACAGAGCATCAGCCGACCTTGCCGATGTAGGGCAGTTGGCGGTAGCGCTCGGCGAAGTCGATGCCGTAGCCGACGACGAACACGTCCGGGATCTCGAAGCCCACGAAGTCGACCGGGACCTCGACCTTGCGCCGGGACGGCTTGTCGAGCAGAGCGCAGGTCCAGACCCGCGACGCATTGCGCTGCGCCAAGAGGCCCTTGCCGAACGCGAGCGAAAGCCCGGTATCGACGATATCGTCGAGGAGCAGCACCGGCCTGCCCTCGAAGTCGCGCGGCGCGTCGCCGAGCAGCAGCACCTCGCCCGAGCTCTCCCGTTTCTGCCCGTAGCTCGCGAGCCGCATGAACTCGATCCTCGGTGCGGCGCCCGCCCGATGCAGCGCCCGGACCAGATCGGCCATGAAGACGAAACTGCCCTTGAGGACGCCGACCAGCACGAACTCGGGGCCGATCGCGGCCACCAGCGCACGGGCCAGCTCGCCGACCCGCCGCGCGATCGTCGCCTCGTCGAACAGCTCTGCGACCTGCTCCGCCATGGGCGCCCCCCGGGCCGGGCCGGGACCGATCACGTGATCCGCTTGACGTCGCCGGCGAACTCGATCGCGGTGAACGGCCCGCCGTGGAACTGAGCCGAGATCGGATCCTCCGGGTTCTCCCGGCTCGCGGTGTGCGCCGGCTCCGCATAGTCCTCGGCCTCGTCCTGCGGCTCGTAGCCCAGGCGGTAGGCGTTCGAGTTGTCCCACCAGGCACGCGCGTTGCGGGACGCGCCGTAGACGACCTCGAAATGGATCTCCGGGTGCGTGAGGCC
>CAZXYL010000293.1:0-2977 GCA_964644915.1 uncultured Geminicoccaceae bacterium | reverse complement strand
CCTCGAGCACGTGATCGCTCGCGCCGCATGACGCTGCGCCGACCGCCCGGGGCGTAAAATCGTCCATCCTGTGGCGCAGCCGCCACAGCGCCCGCTCCGGCCCGGGAACAGCGAGATCGATCGGGGGTGTGGGACATCGAGCGGCCGCCCGCACCAGGGCGCCAGAACCGCCCTGGCCACACCCGGCCGCCAGGAACTGATGCAATTACACGGGCGTTTGCCCGCTTGCAACAGTACGGGCGGGAAAGTGCCCATGCTGTGCACGCAATCTTTGCGCATCCGGCGCACCTGGGACGAGCGGCGGTCGGAAGGATTTGTTAACCATTCGCCGCCATAGTCGGAGGGCGTTGAGAGCCGATGGCCGAGAGGCTTGAAAGCGTGCGACGCGTGTCGACTTCAGCCCGTGTGAGGCGGTTATGACGGAAAGCTTAGCCCCCGCCGCCACCAAGACCGCGCCGGTTGCCGGCAGATGGGGCCTCGGATACCTCCGCCCGATCTTCACGAGCGGCTTCGGAGCCTTCGGTGAAGGTGAGGCCGCTGCCTACCGGCACCTGCTGGTGATGCGCTTCGCCGTGATCAACATCGTGGCTTTCGCGCTGCTCGGCGCCGCCTGGGTGAAGGGGTGGGTGCAGCAGGTGATGAGCGGCGATACCACCCAGCTGGTGATGGTGATCGGCGTCGTGTTCCTCGCCGGCTTCGTCGAATGCGGGCGCAAGATCGCCCAGACCGGCACCGAGCTCGACCAGGTCAAGGAGCCGCACCGGCCCCAGTCGAGGCGGGTTCGGGCCTATCTCGAGACCGTCCGCGGTCGGGACGGGCACGGGCGCGCGATCGCCGGCTCGGCCCTCAAGCTCAAGCTCTCGGCCCGCATCGCGCCGATCCGGCATATCGCCAGCAGTCTCGTGTTCCTGGGGCTGATCGGGACGGTGATCGGCTTCATCATCGCGCTCTCGGGCGTCGATGCCAACGCCGTGGCCGACGTCAATGCGATCGGCCCGATGGTCTCGACCCTGATCGGCGGCATGTCGGTCGCCCTCTACACCACCCTCGTCGGCGCGATCCTCAACGTCTGGCTGATGGTGAACTACCGCCTGCTCGAAGGCGGCACGGTCAGGCTGCTCACCGCCCTCGTCGAGCTCGGAGAGCGCCATGCAAGATCTTGATCAGTTCGATGGCGAGGAGGGCGGCACCGTCTTTCGCGACGTCATCATGCTGGCGCTCGCCGGCTTCGTGGCCATGGTCCTGCTCCTGCTGCCGCACCTCAACCCGCCGGGGCAGGCGGCGGAGGAGACCACGCAGCCGCCGGGCAACGTGATCGTCGAGATCCGCTGGCCGGACGAGCTGGACACCGACGTCGATCTGTGGGTGCAGGCGCCGGGCGACATGCCGGTCGGCTACTCGAACAAGGGCGGGCTCTACTTCAACCTGCTGCGCGACGATCTCGGCAAGCGCGCCGACGCGACCGGCATGAACTACGAGGTCTCGTATTCCCGGGGCATTCCCGCCGGCGAGTACACGGTGAACGTCCACCTCTATCGCAACCCGTCCAACGTGTACCCGGTGCCGGTGACGGTGGTGACCAGCATCAAGAAGGCGCCCAACGAGTCCGCCAAGCAGCTGCTGGCCAGCAAGGTCGAACTCTCGCGCGAGGGCGAGGAGGTCACCGTCTACCGCTTCGAGCTGAGCGAGGATGGCGATCTCAAGGCCGGCAGCGTGCACAGTCTGCAGCGCGATCTGCGCTCCCGGAGGTCGTCGTGACCGAACTCACCTATCTCTTCGCCACCGTGGCGGTGCTGACCGGGCTGATGACCATGATCAGCATCTGGGCGCCCCGCCAGCTCTGGCTCAAGTTCGGTGCCGTGGGGACCGCCGCGCTCTTTCTGCCCGCGGCCTACGGCGGCTTCCTGCACCTGCTCAGCATGCCGAAGCCGGTGGGCCTGGAGTGGTGGCACGCCACCGCCGACGAGGCCACCGTCCTGGGCAGCAGCATCCGCGAAGGCGAAGGCATCTATCTGTGGCTGCAGATGAACGGCGTGCGCGAGCCGCGCGCCTACGTCCTGCCCTGGAGCCGTGATCTCGCCGAGCAGCTCCAGACCGCCAGGCGCGAGGCCGAGGAGAACCAGACGCAGCTGCAGATGCGCATGCCGTTCGAGCGCTCCCTGGACGACCAGGAGCCGAAGTTCTACGCCATGCCGCAGCCGCAGCTGCCGTCCAAGGACGAGCTGGAGCCGCCGCAGACGTACTCGCGCGACGCGACCGAGGCCTAGGCTCAGCACGCGCTACGGTGCCCTGCCGGCGCCGGCAGGCAGGGCAAAGGCTCGCCCGAAGATTGCTTTTGAGTTCCGCTGCTCTCGGTGCTAGATTGCCCGATCGGCCACTATTCGCCGGGGAGATCGAGAAGTGGCGCGTGCCCGCTCATCACGGCAGACCGAATCACAACGGTCCGAGGACCTGACCGACGAGCACTGTTGGCGGCTCTCGGACGGCGTGCTGTTCAGCGTCTTCTCGTCGCTCCTGCTCTGGAGCCTGATCGTCGCTGGCTTGCACGCCACCCTGACCTAGCGACGCGCCCAGAGGGCGCGTCGCGACTCCAGGAAGCGGGTCGACTTCACCTGACCGGATGATCCTGCCCTACGCGGGGCGGGGCTTGTGCGCTGGTGGAGATGCATCTTCGCGCCCTGCCCGGCGGCGCCGCGCGGGTGCGCCCGAGAGCGGGATCGCCGGCCGGATCGCCCCACCATGAGGCGCCGGGCGGGTCGCCCGGCACCCGCAGGCGTCGGCGAGTTGGCGCCGAGCCGGGCGCGCGCCTGGCCCGGCGCCGTCGCGGATCAGCCCGGCCCGTTGTAGGTGATGGTCCAGATCACCCCCGACTTCGGCACCGTGTAGAAGGGGGTCGGCTGGGTGAAATCCGTATAGACCTCGCCGTAGTCGACCACGTACATGGTCCGGCCGTCATTGGAGAAGACGACGTCGTTCG
>CAZXYL010000292.1:0-2303 GCA_964644915.1 uncultured Geminicoccaceae bacterium | reverse complement strand
TAGGCCAGCAGGAGGAGGAGAAGTCCCAGGACCACGAAGCGGACCGCCCAGGCGCGGTAGGTGCTGCTCGCGCCGTTGGTCATGAACACGCGCCGGTAGGCGATGAAGTAGCCGCCGGTCAGGAGATCGCGAAACTGCTCCTCGACGAGGCGAGTGGCCGACTCGGGCTCCGACTGGCCGGCCGCGTCGGCGAGCGCCCGCTCGGCCCGGAGCAGCTCGGTCAGGTCCGGCAGCTCGTCGAACACCAGCAGCCATTCCACGCGCGTGAGGCAGACGATCGCCGCCACCACCGAGGCGAGCGAGGCCAGCGCCAGGCCGAGCAGGAGCGCTGAAGGCAGGTTCTGCCATTTCGAGAGGTCGATGCTGGTCGCAAGCGCGCTGAACGCGTAGACGGAGAAGGCGATCGCGCTCACCGGCACGGCGATGCCGCTGCGGATCTGCTCGCGCCGCGAGCGCTCGGCGAAGTAGAGCTGGCGGTAGAGGTCGTGGCGCAGTTCGGCGGGCGTGGACATAGGCGGCGATCCTCCTCGCTTGCTTTTCGCCGGAGAGTATCCACTCCGGGCGCAAGCGTACACGCCGCGCAGGCCCCCTGGTGGAGCCGAGCCTAAAACGCGTAGCGGATGCGGCACTCGGGCAGATGGCGGTCGACGAGCTCGCGGAAGGTCTGGACGAGCCTGCCTTTGAGCCCGGTGCGGTAGCGCAGGTTGAGGCCGCCGGTCTGCGAGCGCTTGGGCTGCTGCAGGTCCGGTCGCCAGAGCAGATCCTCGGCCTTGGGATGCCAGCCGAGGTTGACCTCGTGCAGCTGCCGATTGTGGGTCAGGAAGATCACCTCGGCCTGGAGCTGCGCCCGCGCCTGCGGGCTCACCGTATCGTCGAGCTCGCGGAGCAGCGCCGCGTAGTCCCGCTCCCAGCCGTCGTAGACGATGATCGGGCTGAAGTTGACGTGGACCTCGTAGCCGGCGGCCACGAAGTCGTCGATCGCGGCGATCCGCTCGGGCACCGGTGAGGTGCGCACGTCCACGGCCCGCGCGACCTCCTGCGGCATCAGGCTGAAGCGGATGCGCGTCTTGCCCTGCGGGTCGAAGGCGAGCAGGTCGCGGTTGACGTACTTCGTCGCGAAGGACGCTTTGGCGTTCGGCAGGCGCCGGAACAGCGCGACGAGGTCCCGGACGTTGTCGCTGATGAGCGCGTCCACCGCGCAGTCGCCGTTCTCGCCGATGTCGTAGACCCAGAACTCGGGATCGATCTGGTTGAGCTCCGTCTTGGCACCCTGGCGGGCGGCATGACGCTCGATCGCGCGCACGGTCTGCTCGATGTTGACGAAGGTCGTGATCGGGTTGGCGAAGCCCTTGCGCCGCGGCACGTAGCAGTAGGCGCAGGCCATGGCGCAACCGTTCGAATGCGAAGGTGCGATGAAATCGGAGCTTCGCGAGTTGGGCCGGCAGGTGAGCGCTTTCTTGACGCCAAGGACCAAGACGTCGCGCTTGATCCGCACCCAGTCGCGCACCGAGCCCTCGTTGCCGTGCAGCCCCGGTATCCTCCAGTGCGACGGGACCTCGATCCGTTCAGCCCCGGGGTAACGCTCCAGGATCTCACGCCCACGGCCGTACTCGTGCACCGCGGGCTCGAGATAGATGCGGCGGATGTCGAGCATGACGGGCATGGCGGGTCCGACAAGAGACATCCGTCATATAGGCGGTCGCGTCCGGCCAAGCGCGCACATGACGAAAGCTTCATCTCAGCCCGACGGGCCATCGCCCGCCGGGCGTCACGCAGGTTGCGCCTGTAGCGGTCGACAAGTCGTGAGACATCGCCTGCATCAGGCGGCCTGTGCCGGGCCGGGCTGGTCGGCGCGGACCTGGGCTCGATTGCAGGCCGTCGCCCATACCCGCTTCCGCCGGAGGCGGTCGGAAGGGTCAATGGATTTCCCGACCCCGAGCTGTTCCCCGAAGCTTGCAGCGGGGCCAAGTTGTTACCCCTGTGTTACCCCGACGCCCAATCCACTCTTCGCCTGACGGCCGAAAGTCTTTGGATGCCTGGTGCCGGAGAGAGGATTCGAACCTCCGACCTACTGATTACGAATCAGCCGCTCTACCCCTGAGCTACTCCGGCGCCCCGTCGTGGCGTGCCTTGGCCGCGAGGTAGTTAGCCCTGCCCGGCGGGGGCGTCAAGTTGGGCGCGGTCCGCGCCGGGCTCAGCTGCTGGCGCGGGCTGCGGCGGTGGCCTGCGGCTTGCGGGCAACGTCGGGGCCGGCGACGGTGGTTACGGGCGTGCTCGGCGCCGGAGTGGCCTCGCGCGTCGCC
>CAZXYL010000291.1:0-1979 GCA_964644915.1 uncultured Geminicoccaceae bacterium | reverse complement strand
GACGGCGTGAACCACGTGCGCGTGCAGGCGGACAACCTCGACGGGCCGTTCGACGTCAACCAGGGCTCGAAGCTCGACCTCGGCTCGACGGCGAAGCTGCGCACGCTGGTCACCTACCTCGAGATCGTCGCCGGGCTGCACGACGAGCTGGCACCGCGGCACGACAAGGAGCGGCGCCTGATCGCGGCCAAGGCGGGCGACCCGATCACGCACTGGCTCGTGGAGCATCTCGCCAAAGCCAAGGATCAGAGCCTCGCCTCCGCCCTCGAGGCGGCGATGCTGCGGCGCTACTCGGCGAGCCCATGGGAGCAGTTCTTCACCGGCGGCGGCGTGCACCGCTTCTCCAATTTCGACGACCGCCACGACGGCCAGGTGATGAGCGTCAGGGACGCGTTCCGGCACTCGGTCAATCTGGTCTTCATCCGGCTGATGCGCGACATCGTGCGCTACGAGCTGGCTCGGGCCGAGGTGCCGGCAGACGAGCTCCTGGCCGATTCGAAGCACCCCGCCCGGCAAGGCTATCTCGCGCGCTTCGCCGATCGCGAGGGTACGACCTTCCTCAACCGCTTCTGGGACGAGTTCCGCGGCCTCGATGCGGACGCGGCGCTGGAGCGGCTGGCCAAGCAGGTCCGACGGGCGCCGCATCGCCTGGCGACGGTGTTCCGCTCCGTGCGGCCCGATGCACCGCCCAGCGAGCTCGCAGCGTTCCTGGAGCAACATCTGCCTAACGAGAAGCTGTCGGAGCGGAAGCTCTTCGAGCTCTACGACCGGTATTCGGTCGAGCGCTTCGGCCTGCACGATCGCGGCTACATCGCGGGCGTGCATCCGCTCAAGCTGTGGCTCGTGGGCTACATTCAGGACCACACCGGTGCCTCCCGCCGGCAGGCGCTCGACGCGAGCGCCGAGCAGCGCCAGGAGGTCTACGCCTGGCTGTTCAAGACCAGCCGCAAGGCCGCGCAGGACAAGCGCATCCGCATCCTGCTCGAGGAGGAGGCGTTCGCGCGCATTCACGGCGCCTGGAAGCGCCTCGGCTACCCGTTCGACGAGCTGGTGCCCTCCTACGCCACCTCGATCGGCAGCTCGGCCGATCGCCCGGAGGCGCTCGCTGAGCTGGTCGGCATCATCGTCAACGACGGCGTTTGGCAGCCGAGCGTGCGCGTCGAGCGCCTGCACTTCGCGACCGGGACGCCGTACGAGACCGTCGCCGGCCTACGGGCGCCGGAACCCCGCCGGCTGCTCGCGCCGGAGATCGCCCAGGTGGTGCGGAACGCCATGACCGACGTGGTCGATGCCGGCACTGCGCGCCGCCTGCATGGCGCCTTCGACATGCCGGACCATGAACTTTCGGTCGGCGCCAAGACCGGCACCGGCGATCATCGCCGCAAGACCTTCGCGCCCGGCGGTCGCCTGGTCGAATCGCAGGCGGTCAGCCGCACCGCCACCGTGGTCTTCTTCATCGGCGAGCGTTTCTTCGGCAACGTCACGATCTTCGTCTCGGGTCCCGATGCCGCCCGCTTCACCTTCACGAGCTCGCTGCCCGCGCAGCTGCTGAGCGCGCTGGCGCCCGCGCTGCAGCCGCTCCTCCACGGCCGCGAGCCGCGCCTCGTCGAGGCGAGCGCGAACGACGGCGCCTGAGATGATTGACTCAGTCAAAAAGTTCGTCGACACTGGCCGGCATGACGGTGCTCGTCCAGTCTACCGCCGATGAGACGGCGAACCGCGTCGCCCTCGTGCGTCGCTTCAACCGCTTCTACACCCGCCAGATCGGCGTGCTGAACGAGGGGCTGCTCGAGAGCCCGTTCACGCTCACCCAGGTGCGCGTCCTCTACGAGCTGGCTTACGGCGGCGAGCAGACCGCGCACGACCTGCGCCGCGCCCTCGACCTGGATGCCGGCTATCTCAGCCGCCTGCTCGCCGGCTTCGAGGAGCAGGGGCTGATCGCGCGCACGCGCGCGCCGCACGATGGCCGCCAGAGCCTG
>CAZXYL010000290.1:0-4266 GCA_964644915.1 uncultured Geminicoccaceae bacterium | reverse complement strand
CTGATCAGGAGCGTGCCCCTGCCGTCGGCGGAGGTCACCAGGGTCGCGTCCCCGGCTCCCGCCCTGGCCAGGAACTCGTCGATCGGAGCTTCCGCTCCGCCATGCGCGGCGGCAGCCGGTCGCGCCGTGTCGCCCCAGGATCGACCCGGCACCGGCGCGCCGTCGGGCGCGACTGAACTGCACGCGCTGCCCAAGCCGACCAGCAGCATCGCCTGTGGGAGTGCCAATCCGATCCGATTGCGCATTAACCGAAACTTCAGTCAGGAAGGTTAAGATTAATTTAAGGAGATCAATCGAAATTCATCTTCAGATTGAGGCATACAAAGCACGGCGCTGTGCGCGGCGATCGGAGAGACGACGGATGGAAGCGAACGCGCGGGCAGAGCGGATCGAGGAATACACGGGCTCGGGCGAGGCGCGAGGGCCGGTGCTGGCCAGCTCCGACGGCAGCGATCAGCGGACGAGCGACCCGATCGTCCGCGAGGCGCTCGCGGTCCTCGAGGCGGAGGCGGGCGCGCTGCGGTTGCTCGCTCGGGCACTTGCCCACGGTGGTGCGGCCAGCTTCGCCCGGGCGATCGACCTCCTGTTCGGCTGTAGCGGGCGCGTGGTCGTCACGGGCATGGGCAAGAGCGGCCTGATCGGGCGCAAGATCGCGGCCACCCTCGCTTCGACCGGCACCTCGGCGCAGTTCGTCCACCCGGCGGAGGCCAGCCACGGCGATCTCGGCATGATCGCTCCAGGCGACGCCGTCGTGGCTCTGTCCAACTCGGGCGAGACGCTCGAGCTCGAGGGCGTGCTCGAGTACGCCGACCGGCTCGCGATCCCGCTGCTCGGCATGACCGGCCGCATCGGCTCGACCCTCGCCCGGCGAGCGGACGTGGTGCTGCTCCTGCCGAGCGCGCCCGAGGCCTGCCCGCTGGGGCTCGCGCCCACCACCTCGACCACCATGATGCTGGCCCTCGGCGATGCGCTCGCGGTCGCGCTGATGCGCCGCAAAAGGTTCACGCCGCAGGATTTCCGTAACCGGCACCCGGGCGGACTGCTCGGTCGCAGGCTCGCCCGGGTCGAGGACCTGATCCACGGCTCGGACGCCCTGCCGCTGGTCCATCTCGATGCGCAGATGAGCGAGGTGATCCTGGTCATGAGCCGGACGGGCTACGGTTCCGCAGGCGTCATCGACGATCGCGGCCGGCTCATCGGCGCGATCACCGCGAGCGACATGCGGCGCCACATGGGCCCGGACCTGCTCGGCTGCCGCGCCGGCGAGATCATGAGCGACCTGGCCCCCTGCGTGCAGCCCGACACCTCGGCCGCCGAGGCGCTTCACGTCATGACCGCGCTCGAGGTCAGCAACCTCTTCGTCACCGAGGGCGCACGCCCGATCGGCATCTTGCACATCGACGACTGCCGGCGGGCCGACGCTGCCTGAGCCGGGGCGCCTCGGGTCGCCGCCGGAGCAGAACCGGGCTCGGCCTCGAGCCGAACCGCCGGCGCCCGATCGGCCGGGCGACGCCCGCTCCTCCGGACCGTGCCGCCAGCACCCCGGCGCGCCGCACGAAGGTTACCCGCCGGCGCGCACGATCCAAGTCACATTGGGATACGCGCTGATTTCAGAACACCTCATGGTACGCGACGTAAACTACTAACATCCGGGTCAAATCGACATCGTCCCTGGCCAGACCCAGCGAGGCGGCTGCTGCCTCGACAGGCCGAAGGGTTGCGCCATGGGGAACGCCCGCCTGGTCCCGTTGCTCGCGTTGTGCGTTGCGCTCGGCGTCTCGCCGAGCCTGGCCGCGCCGCCGGCGACCGCGGATGACCGCTTTCTCGCCGGCGTGGCGAGCGCCGTGCTCGAGCTGGAATTCGGCCTGTCCGAGATCGACGTGGTGGTCGAGAACGGCCGGCTGGTGCTCGATCCGGCACAGCTCCAGGGGCACGACCCCGAAGCGGTGCGTGCGGCCCTGGACGGGCTGCGCGGCCTCGAGGTGACGCTCGATCCGAAGGCGCCGGAGCCGACGCTGCAGATCGGCGCGGCCGCCCTGCCGGCACCGCGGGTGATCGATCGCAAGGATGGCGGCTGGCTCGTCACCGGCTTCCTGCCGGACCACGAGATCTTCGAGTCCCCGCTCGCCGATCCGCGCTCGCCCGGGATCGCGGCGGCTTTCCAGTTCTACTCGGGCGATGACGAGCTCTCGACCGTCGGCGGCATCGACGTCGGCGGCAGCCTGCCGGTCTACGGCTGGGACATGGCCCAGGGTCTGTGGCAGATCGGGATCCAGGGCGGCGTGTTCTCGATCTTCGATCTCACCCGCTCGACGAGCGAGCTGGTCAACGCGGACTACCTCGTGGCGCTGCCCCTGGAGGCCCGCTACGGCGCCGTGTCCGGCCGGCTCCGAGTGCTGCACGAGAGCTCGCACCTGGGCGACGAATACCTGCTGCGCACCGGCGCGGACCGGGTCAATCTGTCCTACGAAGCGGCCGATTTCCTGCTCGCCTACGACTTCCTGGAGGCCTTCCGGGTCTACGGCGGCGGCAGCACGCTGCTGCGCCGGCGCCCGCGGGATCTGGACAGCCTCGGCGCCCAGGCCGGGCTCGAATACCAGAGCGCACGGCCCGTCCTCACCGCCGTCACCTACCCGCTCGCCGGCCTCGACCTGCGCGCCTTCGAGGAGAGCGGCTGGGAGCCCAACATCTCGCTCAAGGGCGGCATCGAGCTGCGCAACGGCGCGCTCGCGCGGACGCGGGTGCAGCTGCTCGCCCAGTACTTCAACGGCCGCTCGCCGCACGGCCAGTTCTACGAGCGCTCGGTCGAGTACGCGGGCTTCGGGCTGCGCGTGCTGTTCTGAGGCGACGAGACGCCGCCGCCGAGGCCGGCCATCACCCGCGGCCTGCCGAACCTCTTGCGCGCCGACGCCGATCTCGGTGATCTTCTGGTGACGGAGGGAGCGAGCGCGTCGGCAGGCGGGCGATCGCGGCGGGCCGCGTTGCCCGTGCGCCGCACGCATGCGCCGGTCGGGCGGTGCTCGGCGGCGTGCTCCTGCCGCAGGATCAGGTGCGGGCGGAGGCTCCCGCGCCCGGGGGCATCGGAATGAACGATCTGGTCCAGCTGCGCAAGATCACGATGCTGTTCGAGGAGATCTATCACGAGGGCGGGCCGCCGCCCCCGAAACCGCTGGTGCGCGCGGCGATCCTGGCCGTGGCGCGCAATCCCTACGCCGGCCGCTGGGTCGAGGACATCCTCCCCTACATGGACGCGCTGCGCCCGCTCGGCGTGGAGCTGGCGCGCCGCCTGATCGACGCGCTGGGCGGCGATCCCGCGACCATCGAGGGTTTCGGCAAGGGGGCCATCGTCGGCAGCGCGGGCGAGCTGGAGCACGGCGCGCTCTGGCACGCGCCCGGCGGCTACGCCATGCGCGAGGCGCTCGGCGGCGCCAAGGCGATTGTGCCCTCGACCAAGAAGGTCGGGGCCATCGGCGCGCGGCTGGATGTGCCGATCACGCACATCAACGCGGCCTACGTGCGCAGCCACTTCGACACCATGGAGGTCGGCGTGGCCGACGCGCCGCGCCCGGACGAGATCGTGCTCGTGCTCGCCATGACCACCGGGGCGCGCATCCACGCCCGCTCAGGCGGCCTCAAGGCGTCGGAGATCCGGGGCGAGGACGGCCTGCGCTGAGGGCGGAGCAAGGAGGAGGACATCCCGATGATCGACCGCAGAACCCTGCTCGGCACCACAGGCGCCGTTCTCTCGGGCGCCGTCCTCGCCCCCTTTACCGCCCGCGCCCAGGAGCCGGTCCGGATCGGCGAGATCAACAGCTACTCGCGCATCCCGGCCTTCCTCCTCTCCTACCGCAAGGGCTTCGAGCTCGCCGCCGCGGAGGTCAACCAGGCGGGCGGGGTCCTGGACGGTCGCGAGCTCCAGGTCCTCTCGCGCGACGACGGCGGCGAGGCCTCCAACGCGGTCACGCTCGCGCACGAGCTGGTGGCGCGCGAGGGCGTGGCCATGCTCGCCGGCACGTTCCTGTCCAACATCGGCCTCGCGGTCTCGGACTTCGCCAAGCAGCGCCGCATCCTGTTCCTGGCCTCGGAGCCGCTCACGACCAAGCTCACCTGGGAGCAGGGCAACGCCTACACCTGGCGCCTTCGCCCCTCGACCTACATGCAGAACGCCATGCTCGCCGAGGCCACGGCCGAGCAGATCCCGGCCACCCGCTGGGCCACCATCGCCCCCAACTACGAGTACGGCCAGTCCGCGGTCGCCGAGTTCAA
>CAZXYL010000289.1:0-7576 GCA_964644915.1 uncultured Geminicoccaceae bacterium | reverse complement strand
ACCGGATAGCGGTGGATGGCCCGGTCCCGGGTGACCAGGGTCAGGTGCTCATGCCGGGCCTGGGCGATCAGCAGGCGGTCGAACGGGTCGCGGTGGATCGGCGGCAGAGACCGGATCGCAAGCGTGTGTGCGACGGTGACGGGCAACTCCTTGAATCGTGCGCCCGACAACGCGCGTGGCAGGTCTGCGAGCGGCACCGCGAGCCGTCCGAGCGCGACCTTGATCGCGATCTCCCAGGTCGACACTGCGCTCGCAAGCACCGTGATCCCGGCTTGGCCGAAGAGGCTCTGTACGCGTCCCGGCAAGCGCTCGGGCCTGTCAAGCGCCCAGAGGAGCGCATGCGTATCGAGCAGCAGTCTCACTCGCCGCCTTTGTCATCAGGCGGATCGTCTCCTTTGCCCTCGAACAGGTCGAGGAGCTCGTCCGGGAGCGGCGCGTCGAAGTCTTCGGAGATCCAGACCTTGCCCCGGAGCATGCCGAGCTGGCGCTCGGCGGCGAGGCCTTCGCCCGCCGGCACCAGGCGCGCCACCGGTCGGCCGTGGCGCGTGATCACCACCTCCTCGCCCGCGTTCACGCGGTCGATCAGACGCGACAGCTGGGTTTTGGCGGCGTAGATGTTGACTTCCATCCGACCCTCACCCGACTAGACTAGACCAGACTCTATCCGCGCGCAAGGCCGGTGATACCGGCGGCGGATCAGGCCGTGATCCGCCGCCGCGTCGTTCGTTCAGTCGGCGTCGACGACGAAGGCCACCGGCACCAGGCAATCGCCGGCGGCCTGATAACGGACGCTCGATACCGGGCCGTTCAGCTCGACGTTGTGGGTATGGGTATCCCAGAGCTGAACGAGCGGCCAGCCGTCGCTTCCGTCCCAGTCGCTGCTTGCGACCGGGGGGCCGGCAATCTGGTTTCCGTTGAAGAAGGTCAGCTCGTTCGAGACGCCGTTGTCGTGACCAGCGCCCCGCTGACCGTCCGCGCCCGCCATCGTGAACCTTCCAACCCCGTCCAGAGCCGGATGCTGGAGGTCGAACTGCGCGGTCCCCGCGAACATCGAATCGTTCAGCGCATCATAGACAAACACGGATCCTGTGGTGTCCTGGGTGCGGTAAACGATGACCAGAGTAGCCCCCTCGACTCTGACCGTCTGGTCGGGTTCGACCGGTGACCACGGATTCTGGCCAGTGGTCGAGGTCTCGGCATCGAACTGGATGACGACCCGATAATCCTGGTTGAGGTGCCCCCCGATCGGCACCAACCGTGTGACGTCCGCCACGTAGGAGTGGTTGCCCATCATTCCCCAGCACGGATCGACGTGATCGGCGGTCTTGTCGGCGACGACCCGGTTGGCGTCGAAGAGAATGGGGACGTTCCGCCGGCCTTCTCGCTGGTCGTCCGAGAAGTTGAAGTAGAGGAGAGCCGCCAACACTCGGCTCGGCACCGGCGCACCGCGCAGGTGGATGGTCCCTGCGGTGCGGTTGCGCATTGCGATGCCATTCGCGACATGATCAGCGAACTCGAACCGGCGGCTCGGGTCGACCCTCAGCGTTTCCCTCTCCTGTGCCATCGCCCTCAGCTGCGGCGACGCAGATTCCAAGACTCCGACGTTGACCTGGTCCCTGGCTCCGAACTCCTGGGCGGTAACGGCGGTTGCAGGAACCATGAAGAAGACTGCCGCCATCGGCCAATTGCGTCCCAGCATGGCCTGGAGTTTCTGCAAGAAGGTGGTAACTCCTCTTCTGTGCCTTTCTTCCAGGCAGCGCTCTCCGGCTGCACATTGTCGTTTCCTGTGTAGTCGCGTCATTTTTCTCTCCTGTGGCTAGATAGATGCAAAAAGTATCAATCTACGCATCTCGCGTTCTACCTGAAGAGTGCACCGGAGGTTGTGAAGCCGTTCACAGGGCCTGCGGCGGCACCGCAACGGTGGCCTTGGCATGGGCGGTCGGCTAAGGTCCGCCGGCTGGAGGGTCGCGACAACAAAGGGGGGAGGCGGCATGGACCGGATCGCGCTGATCGGCGCCGGCCTGATCGGGCAGGCCTGGGCGATCGTGTTCGCAAGGGCGGGCCACCCGGTCGTGCTCTACGATGCCGATGCCGCAGCTCTGGTGCGCGCCCCGGAGCAGATCCGGGCGCGGCTCCAGGACCTCCAGCGCTTCGGCCTGATCGACGACCCGGAGCCAGTGCTGGCGCGGGTCGCCACGAGCGGGCATCTCGAGGAGGCCCTGGAGGGCGCGAGCTATGTCCAGGAGAGCGGGCCCGAGAAGGTCGAGATCAAGCGCGCGATCTGGCGCGATCTGGACCGGCTGGCCGGGCGGGACACGATCCTTGCCAGCTCGACCTCGGGCATCCCCGCCTCCAACTTTACCGACGACCTCGCCGGTCGCGCCCGCTGCTTGGTCGCGCACCCGATCAACCCGCCCTATCTCGTGCCGCTGGTCGAGCTGTGCCCGGCACCCTGGACCGACCCCGGCGCGGTCGACCGTACCTATGAGCTCATGCGCGCCGTCGGCCAGTCGCCGATCCGGGTCAAGAAGGAGCTGCAGGGCTTCATCGCCAACCCCATGCAGGGCGCGCTGATCGGGGCGGCCCTCAAGCTGGTCGAGGACGGCTACGCCTCGGCCGAGGACGTTGACATCGCGATCCGCGACGGCATCGGCCTGCGCTGGTCGTTCATGGGCCCGTTCGAGACCATCGATCTCAACGCGCCGGGCGGCATCGCGGATTACCTGCGGCGCTACGGGCCGCTCTACGCCGCGATCGAGCGCGAGCAGGCGCGGTCCGTCGGCTGGGACGACGGGGCGCTGATCCAAAAGGTCGAGGCCGAGCGGCGCCGGTTCCTGGCCGAGGATCGGATCAAGGCGCGCAGCGAATGGCGCGACCGGCGGCTCATGGGGCTGATCGCGCACAAGCGAGCGGCGGCCAACGACATCGGGGAGTAGGCGCCATGGCGAGACGCAACGACAAGGTGATCATCTCCTGCGCGATCACGGGTGCGATCCACGTGCCGACGATGACCCCGCATCTGCCGATCACGCCCGATCAGATCGCCGAGAACGCAATCGGCGCGGCCGAGGCCGGCGCCGCGATCGTACATTTGCACGCGCGCCATCCGGAGACCGGGCGGCCGACGCCCGATCCCGAGGTGTTCATGCAGTTCCTGCCGCGCATCAAGCAGGCGTGCCGGGCGGTCGTGAACATCACCACCGGCGGCGGCCACGGCATGTCGCTCGAGGAGCGCCTCGCCGCCGCGCGCCGGGCCCAGCCCGAGATGTGCTCGCTCAACATGGGCTCGATGAACTTCGGCCTCTTCCCGCTGCTCGACCGCTACAAGGCGTTCAAGCACGACTGGGAGCCGCAGTACCTGGAGATGACGCGCGATTTCATCTTCCGCAACACCTTCAAGGACATCGAATACGTGCTGAAGGAGGTGGGCGAGGGCTACGGCACGCGCTTCGAGTTCGAGTGCTACGACGTCGGGCACCTCTACAACCTCGCGCACATGCTGGACCGCGGCCTGGTCCGGCCGCCGCTGTTCGTGCAGCTGATCTTCGGCATCCTGGGCGGCATCGGCGCCGAGCCCGAGAACCTCATGCACATGAAGAGCACCGCAGATCGCCTGTTCGGGGAGCAGTACCTGTTCTCGATCCTGGCCGCGGGGCGCCATCAGATGCGGCTCGGCACCATGGGCGCGATCCTCGGCGGCAACGTGCGCGTCGGGCTCGAGGACAGCATCTATGTGAGCAAGGGCAAGCTCGCGCGATCGAACGCCGAGCAGGTGGAGCGTATCCGCGGCATCCTCGAAGGGCTCTCGCTCGAGATCGCGACCCCCGACGAGGCGCGTGCCGCGCTCCAGCTCAAGGGCGCGGATCGGGTCGCGTTCTGATTCCACACTTGCGCCGCGCCAGAACAGTCCCGATCTGAAACGGGTTGTGCGCGCGGCGGCCTGCGTCCGCGCAGGCTTGGACGGAGGCCCATGATGCGCGTGCTGATGGTGCACAGCCGTTACCAGATCCGGGGTGGCGAGGACGAGTGCTTCGATGCCGAGCAGCGACTCCTGCGCGATGCGGGCGTCGAGGTCGAGACCTACGAGGACGACAACCAGCGGGTCGAGGAGCACGGCCAGTGGCGCGCCGCGATCGGCACATCCTGGTCGCAGCGGGCATACCGGGACATCCGCACGCGCCTCAAGGAGCGGCCGTGCGACGTGATGCACGTGCACAACTACCTGCCGCTGATCTCGCCGGCGGCCTATCACGCCGCACAGGCCGAGGGCGCGGCGGTCGTGCAGACCCTGCACAATTATCGCCTGATGTGCCCGAGCGGCATCTTCTATCGTGACGGCCACATCTGCGAGGACTGCCTGGGCAAGCGCATCGCCTGGCCCGGCGTGGTGCATGCCTGCTACCGCCGGAGCCGCGCGGGCACGGCCGCGATCGCGGCGATGCTCGCGGGCCACCGCATGCTCGGTACCTGGCAGAAGAAGATCGACGTGTACGTCGCGCTCAACGAGTTCATGCGGCGCAAGCACATCGAGGGCGGGCTGCCGGCCACCAAGATCGTGGTCAAGCCCAACTTCGTGAGCCACGACCCGGGGCCGGGCGACGGCAGCGGCGGGTTCGCGCTGTTCGTGGCCCGGCTCAACCGGGAAAAGGGCGTCGACACCCTGCTCGAGGCGTGGCAACGGCTGGGCCAGCGGATCCCGCTGAAGATCATCGGCGACGGGCCGATGAGCGAGGTGGTGAGGGACGCGGCGACACGCATCCCCGGCATCGAGTACCTCGGGCGGCGGCCGCTCGCGGAGTTCTATGAAATGCTGGGCCGGGCGCGCTTCTTCATCTTCACCTCGACCTGGTACGAGGGCTTCCCGCGAACCATCATCGAATGCTACGCGCGCGGCGTGCCGCTGGTCGCCTCGGCGATCGGGCCGATCGCGGAGGTCGTGGCGGACGGACGCACGGGCGTGCACTTCCGCCCCGGCGATGCGGCCGATCTGGTGGCCAAGGTGGAAGGGCTGCTCGACCAGCCGGACGGGCTCGACGCCATGCGGGAGAACGCGCGCCGCGAGTTCGAGACGAAGTACACCGCGGCGGCCAACCGCGATCAGCTGCTCGCCGTCTACGAGCGCGCGACCGCCGAGCGGCGGCGCCGCCTCGGCCATGGTGCCGCAACCGCGCGATCTGCCGAGGATGCCGGATCCCTTCGTTGAGGCGACCTACCGACTGCATGCAGGGCTGCCCCGCCAGGCACCGGGCAGCGATGCGTGCACCCGGGACGCCCTGCGTCGCCTGCCGCCCTTGCCGAAGACGCCGGTCGTGGTCGACCTCGGCTGCGGGCCCGGCCGCGCCACCCTGGTGCTCGCCGAAGAGCTCGGCACCCGGGTCGTTGCGGTCGACCTGCACGAGCCTTTCCTGGACGAGCTCCGCGCCCGCGCCCGCGCCGGCGGGCTCGGGCATCTGGTGGAGGCCCGCCAGGGTGACATGGCGGCGCTCGATCTGGCGCCCGGGAGCATCGATCTGATCTGGTCCGAAGGGGCGATCTACAACATCGGGTTCGCTGCCGGGCTCGCCCTCTGGCGCCCGCTCCTGAGGCCGCGCGGACTCGTCGTGCTGAGCGAGTGCGCCTGGCTGACCGAGAATCGGCCCGAAGAAGCGATCGCGTTCTGGCGCGATGCCTACCCCGAAATGACCGGGATCGACGAGAACGCGCGCGCGGCCGCGGCCGCCGGCTACGAGGTCCTGGACTGGTTCGTCCTGCCGTGGTCCGCCTGGTGGGACGAATATTACACCCCGCTTTCGCACCGGGCGGCGCAGCTGCGGCCGGGCGCCGATGCGCCGCTCCTAGCCACGATCGAGGCGACGGAGCGGGAGGTCGACCTCTATCGTCGGCACGGCCACAGCTACGGCTACGTCTTCTACCTGCTGCGCCGGAGCGATTGAGGCGACCCGGCGGCTGGTGGGAGCCCTGGGGCGGTGCCTGCGCGGGCCTCGGCCGGGGCGCGCACGGCGCGGGTCCGGGCCGGCGCGGGCACGAGCTTCCGGTACAGGCGGAGATACGCCTCGGCCGGGACCGACCAGTCCACCTTGCGCGTCATGGCGCGCCGCTGCACCGCCTGCCAGCGGGCCCGGTCGGCATACAGCTCGGCCGCGCGCTCGATCGCGAAGCCGAGCGCCTCGGCGGTGACCGGGGCGAACTGCAAGCCGGTCGCGACCCCGTCCCGGAGCGCCGCCTCGTTGGCGTCGATCACGGTGTCCGCGAGCCCGCCGACCCGGGCGACGATCGGCAGCGTGCCGTAGCGCAGCCCGTAGAGCTGGGTGAGGCCGCAGGGCTCGAACCGGGAGGGGACGATGATGGCATCCGCGCCCGCCTGCATCTGGTGCGAGAGCCGCTCGTCGTAGCCGATCACGACGCCGACCCGGCCGGCGTGGCTGCGCGCGGCCACCCGGAATGTCGCCTCCAGATCCGGATCGCCCGAGCCGAGCAGCGCCAGCTGGCCGCCCTTCGCGAGCAGCACCGGCAGCGCATCGGTCAGAAGGTCCAGGCCCTTTTGCGCCGTCAGCCGGCTGACGACACAGAACAGCGGCGCATCCGCCCGCACCTCCAGAGCCAAGCGGCCTTGCAGCGCCCGCCTGTTGATCGCTTTCGCCTTCAGCCGGCGGACACTGTAGGGCTGCTCGATGTTCGGGTCGGCTGCCGGGTCCCAGATCGCGGGATCAATGCCGTTCGCAATCCCGGTGAGCATATCCGCGCGCCGCCGGAGCAGCCCGTCGAGCCCCATACCCTGCTCCGGCGTCCTGATCTCGCGCGCGTAGGTCGGGCTCACGGTGGTGATCTGATCGGCATACTGCAGCCCCGCCTTGAGGAAGCCGATCTTGCCGTGGAACTCCACCCCTTCGGTCACGAAGCTCGCCGGCGGCAGGCGCAGTGCCGCGAGCAGGCTCGCCGGGAACAGCCCCTGGAAGGCGAGATTGTGGATCGTGACGACGGTCGGCGGATGCGCCCCGCCGTCGAAGCGCAGGTAGGCCGGGATCAGGCCCGCCTGCCAGTCGTGGGCGTGGACCAGATCGGGGCGCCAGTCGAGGAGCCGGCCCAGCCCGATCCGGCTTGCGACCCAGGACAGGGCGGCGAAGCGGAAGTGGTTGTCGGGCCAGTCCTGGCCGTCGGGCCCGAGGTAGGGGTTGCCGGGCCGGGCGTAGAGGTGGGGCGCGTCCAGCGCCAGCACGTCCAGGCCGCCTTCGGCCCGGCCCTGGAGCAGGCGGGCGTCGCCGCCGAAGAGCGCGGATATCCTCGCGACCGCTTCTGCGTCTCCCAGCCGATCGAGCACCGCCGGATAGGCCGGCAGCAGCACGCGGACCTCGCAGCCGAGCGCCTGGAGCGCCAGCGGCAGCGCGCCCGCGACGTCGGCCAGCCCGCCGGTCTTGATCAGCGGGTAGCATTCGGGGGTCACGGACAGGACGCGCATCGGTCTCTTCCCGCTACCTGACCCCCACCTCGTCGAGGTGCCTCAGCAGGTCGGCCGGGTCCTCGTAGACCCGATAGGCGCCCGCGCGCTCCAGCTCGTCGGTGCCGTAGCCGCCGGACA
>CAZXYL010000288.1:0-2666 GCA_964644915.1 uncultured Geminicoccaceae bacterium | reverse complement strand
CCGCGAGGTTCGGGCCGAACCGCTTGGTGATCCCGACCAGCTCGATCTCGCCGGGTCCGCTCATGGCCGGGCCGGGCTCGGGACGGCCGCCGGCGCGCGCCGAGCCGCAGCGGTCGGCGCCGGGATGGCGCGCAGGTTGCGGCCGGCGCGGCGGCGCTGGATGAAAGCGATGGTGGAGAGCGCCATGGCGATGACGACGAAGGAGACCGCCGTGGTCACGGTGCCGATCGCGAACAGCGCCGGCGAGGTCACGTTGGTGGTCATGACCCAGATCTCGAGCGGCAGCGTGTTGCGGGGACCGACCGTGACCAGGGTGCGCGGGAACTCGTCATAGGAGAGGGTGAACCCGAACAGGCAGACCGCGATGATCCCGGGCAGGAGGATGGGGATCACGATGGTCCAGAGGATGCGCCAGTGGTCGGCGCCGAGGTCGCGCGCCGCCTCCTCATAAGCGCGGTTGAAGCGGCTGAACACCGCGAACATGATCAGGAGGCCGAAGGGCAGCGTCCAGGTGAGATGCGCGCCCAGCGCCGAGGTGAACCAGTTGGTCCGCAGACCCAGCAGCTGGAAGGTCAGGCCGATGCCGAGGCTGACCAGGAGCCCCGGCATGATCAGGCTCGCGATCGCCATGTAGAAAACCAAGCCCGAGCCCCAGAAGCGGCGCCGGAACGCGAGCCCGGCCGAGACCGAGATGACGACGGTGAGCGCCATGACGATGAGCGCCAGCGCGATCGAGCGCTGGAAGGAGCCGGCGATGTCGCCGGTGCGGCGCTGCTCGAACAGGGCGTAGAACCAGTTGAACGAGAAGCCGGTCATCGGGAAGGTGAGCCCGCCCTGCGGCCCCTGGAACGAGAGGATGAAGATCGCCGACATCGGCCCGTACAGGAACAGCACGAACAGCGTGAAGAACGCGGCGAGCGCGTAGAACGTCCAGGGCCTCTTGTCCGAGCGGTGCTGCATCGCCACTAGCCTGCCAGCTCCTTGCGCACGTCGACGATCCGAAGGATCGCCGCGACCATGAGGGTCACGATGATGATCAGCACGACGGCGCTCGCCGCCGCCGGGGGGTACTGCAGCATGGCGATCTCGTTCGACATCGCGAGCACGACGTTGGCGCTCTGCCCGCCGCTCATGATCCGGACCGCGAAGAAGTCGCCCATGACCAGCGCGATGACGAAGATCGAGCCGAGCGCGATCCCGGTCTTGGACAGCGGGACGATGATCGTGGTCAGGATCTGGAAGCCGCTGGCCCCGCCGTCACGGGCCGCCTCGATCAGCGAGCGGTCGATGCGGGCCATCGAGTTGAAGATCGGCACGATCATGAACAAGGTGAACAGATGGACGTAGGCGACGATCACCGCGAAGTCGGAGAACAGGAGGAAGTCGAGCGGCTCGTCGGTGACGCCGATGGTCATGAGGCTCTGGTTGAAGATCCCGTTGCGACCGAGGAACGGGATCCACGAGATCATGCGGATGATGTTCGAGGTCCAGAACGGCACCGTGCACAGCAGGAACAGCGCGATCTGCCAGATCAGAGTGCGCACGTGGAAAACGAGGAAATAGGCGACGGTGAAGCCGATCACGAGCGTGATCGCCCAGGTGATCAGCGCGTAGCGCAGCGTGCTGAGGTAGAGATCGATCGTGAGTGGTGAGGTGAACAGCTCGACGTAGTTGTCGAGCGTGAACTCCGGGATGATCAGCTCGAACATGTCGTAGTCGAAGAAGCTCGCCACGACCACGACCGCGAGCGGCACGCCCAAAAAGACCAGAAGCACCAGGGTCAGCGGCAGCACCTGGAGGTAGGGGACGAGCGGCGGCGGGATCTTCATCACGGGTTCACGTCGAGAACGGACACGGGGCGGCGAACCGCCCCGCGCCGGCCGGGATAGAGCCTAGGCTCACGAAGCGACGAACTCGTTCCAGCGCCGGATCATGTAGCGGTTCTCGTCCATCAGCGTGTTCCAGCAGGCGATGTTGCCCATGCGCTCCCAGAAGGAGCCGCCGTCGCGCACGTGGCCGGCCTCCTCCATCTTGCTGCCCCAGGGATCCTGGATCTCCTGCTGCGCGGCCTCGCCCTCGTACCAGTACGCGTACTCCCAGTCGGTCATGTGCTCCTTGGCCGTGTCCGGCACCGAGGTGTAGTAGCCCTGCTTGGCGATGAAGGCGCCCTGCCAGCCCGAGTTGTACCAGTTGAGGTACTCGATCGCCGCGTCGAGCTTCAGGCCCGAGAGGTGCGCCATCGGCGCCACGCAGCTCGCCCAGGCGCGATAGCCCTCCTGCAGCGGCACGTAGTAGCAGGGCAGGCCGCGCGAGCGCACCGCGGTGACCGCGGGCGACCACATCGACTGGATCACCACCTCGCCCGAGGCCATCAGGTTCACGCTCTCATCGAAGGTGGTCCAGAACGCGCGGAACTGGCCGGCGCGCTTGGCCTCGATCAGGATCTCGATCGTCCGGTCGATCTCCTCCTGGGTCATGTTGCCCTTGTCGCCGTACTTGATGTCGCCGCGCGACTCGATCGCCATGGCGGCGTCCATGATGCCGATCGAGGGCACGTCGACCAGGGCGGAGCGACCGGCGAACTCCGGATTGAGCAGCTCGTGCCAGTGCTCGATCGGCCGATCGATGACGTCCGGCCGGATGCCCAGCGTGTCGGAGTTGTAGAC
>CAZXYL010000287.1:0-3427 GCA_964644915.1 uncultured Geminicoccaceae bacterium | reverse complement strand
CGGTGGGTGGGGGCGGCCCGCGCGGCGTCGTCATGGCGGCGAGCTACGAGGCGCGTGCATACGGCGTGCGCTCGGCCCTGCCGTCGGTCACCGCGCGCCGGCGCTGCCCCGAGCTCGTGTTCGTGCGCCCGCGCTTCGACGCCTACACTGCGGCGAGCGAGCAGATCCGGGCCATCTTCCGGAGCTATACCGAGCTGGTCGAGCCGCTCGCCCTGGACGAGGCCTATCTCGACGTCAGCGCCGCGAAGCGCGGCCCGGAGACGGCGACCGGCATCGCCAGGGAGATCAAGCGCGAGATCCGCGAGACGACCGGGCTGACCGCATCCGCCGGCGTCTCGTTCAACAAGTTCCTGGCCAAGACCGCGTCGGGCATGGAGAAGCCCGACGGTCTGGTCGTGATCCGGCCCGAAGAGGCCGACACCTTCATCGCATCCTTGCCGATCGAGCGCTTCTTCGGCGTGGGCCCGGTGACCGCGCGCAAGATGAAGGCCTGCGGCATCCATGATGGCGGGGATCTGCGGGCGCGCGCCGAGGCCGAGCTGGTCCATCGCTTCGGCAAGGCGGGCCGGCATTACTTCCTGATCGCGCGCGGGATCGACGAGCGCGAGGTGCACCCGGACCGCCCGTACAAGTCGATCGGCGCCGAGCGTACCTTCGAGAACGATCTGGCCGAACCCGAGATCATGCTGGAGCGTCTGGGATCGATCGCGCATACGGTGGCGGAGCGGATGACGGCGGCGGCGCAGTTCGGGCGCACCGTGACGCTCAAGATCAAGCACCACGACTTCACGGTCCAGACCCGGCAGCGGACTCTGCCGGCGGGCGTTCGCACTGCCGAGCAGCTCCACGACCTCGCGGCCTGGCTCCTGCACCACCCCGAGCCGCCGCGCCGGCCGGTGCGTCTGTTGGGTGTGGCGGTCTCGAACTTCGAGCCCGACGGCCCGAGCGGTGGCCAGCTTACCCTGGGATTGTGACGGACCCCGACGCGGGCGACCTCTGCGCGCAGGCGCCACCGGAACTTATGCGGTTCACGATCCGTTGACCCGCTACCGAGTGATCCAGGCCCGTACGGGACGGGGATCCGGTGAGCTGCGGATGAGCCGCAACCCGGGGCCCGGGCGGCCGAGGGCGTCAAGGAGGAACGAGCTCATGTACGAAAAGATGCTGATTCCCGCGGTGCTTGCGGCATGCTTTGCGCTCGCCGCCTGCGGCGAGACCACCGAGCGCCGCGCCGCGACGGGCGGGCTGGGCGGTGCGGCCGCTGGTGCTCTCCTGGGCGGCCCCGTCGGTGCCGTGGTCGGCGGTGCGGCGGGCGCCGGCACCGGTGCGGTCATGGATGAGGGTGCGGATGAGACGATCGGAGATGCGATCGACGAGGCGACCGACTGAGGCAAGGCGACGAGCCGAAACGATTGCTCCGCCTCGAACGGCGGACAGGAGAAGGGCCGGCCTCCGTGAAGGCCGGCCCTGTCGCCCCGGGGGGATTCAGAGCACCGCGCCAGTGCGACCGGGACAGGTGGTGACCCATCGGTCGGACGTCCGGTGATCGATGAGGGCCATTATCGGCGGCGAGAGTGAACCGGATTCTAAGAACGCCGGTCATTTTGCCACTGACAGGCTCTCTATCCTCGTATTCGCCTAGAAGGCGCCCCCCGAGGTATGATCGAGCGCGCGCACGCCGAAGCCGGCCGCCTGGAGCGCGGTCGTGATCTCGGCCGCGTGGGCGGCGTTGCGGGTCTCGACGATGAAGTTGATCTCGCTCGACTTGACCGAGAGCGGCGAGAACGCGCGCTGGTGGTCGACCTCGACGATGTTGCCGCCGGCCTCGCCGATCAGCGCCGCGACCCGGGCGAGGTTGCCCGGGGCGTCGGGCACGCCGACCTGAATCCAGATCAGGCGGCGCGAGCGCACCAGCCCGCGCAGGATCACCGCCGAGAGCAGGCGCACGTCGATATTGCCGCCACACAGGACGAGGCCGACGTGGCGGCCGGCGAAGCGCTCGGGATGGCTCGCGATGGCGGCAAGCCCCGCGGCGCCTGCGCCCTCGATCACGGTCTTCTCGACCTCGAGCAGATCGAGGATGGCTTCCTCCAGGAACGGCTCGTCGACCAGGAGAATCTCGTCGACCAGCGCCTGGATGATCGGCCAGGTGAGCTTGCCGGGCGTCTTGACCGCGATGCCCTCGGCGATGGTCGGCCGCGGCGGCGCGTCGGGCAGGCCGGCACGCTTGCGGTACGCCGACGGGCAGGCGGCGGCCTGGACACCCACGATCTCGATCTCGGGCCTGAGCGCCTTGGCCGCGGTGGCGACGCCGGCGATCAGCCCGCCGCCGCCGATCGGCACCACCAGCACCTCCAGATCCGGCGCGTCCGCCAGCATCTCGAGCGCGAGCGTGCCCTGGCCGGCCATGATCCGCAGATCGTCGAAGGGATGGATGAAGGTCAGGTTCTGCTCGGCCGCGAGCTTGCGGGCGAAGACCGCCGAATCGTCGACGCTGTCGCCCTCGAGCAGGATCCTGGCGCCGAACTCCTTGGTCTTCTCGACCTTCACGAACGGCGTCAGACGCGGCATCACGATGGTCGCGGGGATGCCGAGCCGGCGCGCATGATAGGCGACGCCCTGGGCGTGATTGCCCGCGGACATCGCGATCACGCCCCGCGCGCGCTCGTCGTCGCCGAGGCTCGCGAGCCTGACGAAGGCGCCGCGCTCCTTGAACGAGGAGGCGTACTGGAAGTTCTCGAACTTGAGCGTGAGCCGGCAGCCGAAGCGCTCGGACAGCCGCTTGGACGCGAGGCAGGGGGTGCGGACGATCTGGCCGTCGAGCTGGCGCGCCGCGGCCTCGATATCGGCGAGGCTCAGCGTCATGGGTTCAGGGGAACAGGGGCGCCTGGCTGAGGCCCAGGGTCTCGTCCAGGTCCAGCATGACGTTCATGTTCTGCAGGGCCTGGCCCGATGCCCCCTTGACCAGGTTGTCGGTGACCGCGAGCAGGATCGCCTGATGCTCGGTCCGGCCGGGGTGCACGGCGATCAGGCAGAGGTTGCTGCCGCGCACGTGGCGGGTCGCGGGCAGGCTCCTGTACGGCAGCACGCGCACGAACGGCTCGTCCCGATAGCGCCGCTCGAGGCTCGCCTGCAGGTCCGGGGCGCCGCAGTCCGGCGCCAGCCGGACGTAGATCGTCGCCAGGATGCCGCGGTTCATGGGCACCAGATGCGGCGTGAAGGTCACGGCGATGCGCGCCCTGGCGGCGTCGCTCAGCCCCTGCTCGATCTCCGGCGTGTGGCGGTGGGTGGAGACGCCATAGGCGTGGATGCCCTCGCTCACCTCGGCGTGGAGCGACGCCTCCTTGGCCGCGCGCCCGGCGCCGGTCACGCCCGATTTGGCATCGATGATGATGGCGTCCCCCTCGATCAGCCCCTCCTCGAGCAA
>CAZXYL010000286.1:0-2114 GCA_964644915.1 uncultured Geminicoccaceae bacterium | reverse complement strand
CTTTTCATTACAGTTGTCTACCCGCGCCTTGAGCAGCGTGGGGTTGAACGGTTTGGCAAGATAGTCGGCAGCGCCGAGTTCAATGCAGCGGACCACGCTGGTCATCTCATCCAATGCCGATATCATTATGACAGGGATGTCCCTCAACTGCGTGTCGCTCTTCATCTCTGACAGGACAGCATAGCCGTCCATCTCAGGCATCATGATGTCCAGAAGCACGAGATCGAACCCGCCCGCCCGCAGCATTTCCAGGGCCTTGCTTCCGTTGTCGGCCTGGGAGACGTCTTCATAACCGGCAAGTGCAAGCCTCATCTTCAGGGCGACGCGATTGTCTTCGACGTCGTCGACGACCAGCAGGGAAATCGTCATCGTGGCCTCTCATTGGCTTCGTGGTCCAGCACGCGATCTATGCTCTCCATCAGTGCGGCAAGCTTGATGGGCTTGGTGAGATAGTCGTCGCAGCCAGCCTGTATCGCCTTCTCGCGGTCGCCGAGCATCGCGTGAGCGGAGATCCCGATGATGGGAATATGCCGCGTCGCCGGATCCGCCTTCAGCTGCCTTGTGGCCTCCCACCCATCAAGGACCGGCATCGCCATGTCCATCAGGATCAGGTTTGGCTGCTCCTTGCCTGCGGCAACAATCCCTCGCTCGCCGTCGCCGGCACCGACGAAGTGGAAGTTGCGTGCCTCGAGCCAGGTCCTGACCAGGACCAGATTGTCTTCGTTGTCTTCCACGTAGAGGATCTTTGCACGGCCGCCGGCTTGCACTGTCATGTTCCGCTCCAGGCTGAGGTCCAGTTGCTTCTCGATTTCGCCGATCAGATCGGCGCCCTGGACGGCGCCCTTGTGCAGCACGTTGCGGACCTGGCCGTTGAGGCGGCCGATTTCGTCCTGGCTGAGATCGTGTGCGGTGACGACAACGACTGGCAGGTCACGCCAGGCTTCGTGTTCGCGGACGGCCGTCAGGAACTCGAAGCCGTCCATCTCCGGCATCATCAGGTCCAGAAGGACGAGGTCCGGCCGCGCCTCGTTGAGCCGTGACAGAGCCTCGATACCGTTGCGCGCCTCCACCACCGTGCAACCGGCCCGATCCAACATCTGACGCAGCATCTCGCGTGCGTCCGCCTCGTCCTCGACCACCAGGATCGTCGGCGAGAGACTGGCACCGGTGTAGCGCCCCAGGACCTGCAACAGCTTTTTCGAGTGGACGGGCTTGGTCAGGTATTCATCTGCTCCGAGGGCGATCCCCCGCGTGGCCTCGTCGAGCATGGATATGATGATCACGGGAATGTCGGCGACGGCGGGATCCGATTTCAGGGCACTGAGCACTGTCCAGCCATCGGGTCGAGGCATCAGGATGTCCAGCGTGATGGCATCGGGCTGCAGTTCCTTCGCCCGCTGCACGACTTTCCCCCCTTCGCTCACCGGCACCACGTTATAGCCCTTGCGCCCCAGCATCATGACCAACAGCTCGATGGCGGCCGGGTCGTCATCGACGACCAGAACGGTGGCCCCGCCAACCGTGGCCGCCGGGCCGCGCGTTGAAGCGAAAGACACCGAGTCCCCCTCCGCCGACCGGCCATCGGCCTCGACCTGCCGGCCGGCTTCGAGGGGCAGATGCAGGGTAAAGGTCGAGCCCACCCCGGGCTCGCTTTCGACCGTGATCTTGCCGCCCATCAATTCGCTGAGGTGTTGGCTGATCGCGAGGCCCAGGCCGGTCCCGCCGTGGCGCTTCCTGACGGAATCGTCGAGCTGGACGAATTCGGAGAACAACATGTCCAGCTGATCCGGTGTCATGCCGACGCCGGTGTCGGATACGGCGATGCGGGCCCAGTCGCGGTCTGCAGACCGCTCGCGATCAATCCTGACGGTAATGGTGCCATTGTCGGTGAACTTGCAGGCATTTCCCAGCAGATTGAGCAGGATCTCGCGAAACCGCACTGGATCGCCCACGAAGGATCCGACTTCGCCGGCGCATTCGAGAATGATCTTGTTGTGACCCTGGTCGGCCAAGGGTGCCATGGTCGTGACCACTTGCTCGACGACCGGCACAACGGCGACCGGTTCAGCTGCCAGTTCGATCTTGCCGGCCTCGATCTTGGCGAGGTCGAGCAC
>CAZXYL010000285.1:0-4624 GCA_964644915.1 uncultured Geminicoccaceae bacterium | reverse complement strand
GCTAGGCCGCGACGATCACCGGCGGGCGTGCGCGTCCGCCGCCGTCCGCGAGCGCCAGTTGTCCCGCCACGATCCGGCGCACCTCCTCCGGCGTGAACGGCTTCTCGATCAGCGGCCGCCCGCTCTCGCCGAGGAAGCCGCGCACCGCATCGCTCAAGGAATCGCCGGTCACGAAGACGACGCGGGCGGCGAGCCCGGGGTCGAGGGCTTCCAGCTCGGTGAACAGCTGCCGGCCGTCGACGTCGGGCATCCGCAGATCGCTCAGCACCAGATCGAAGCGCGCGTGTGCCAGCCGCTCGAGCGCGATCCGCCCGGTCGCGGCCATCTCCACCTTGTGCCCCTGCGCCTCCAGGACCTCGACCAGCATACGGGCGATCTCCGGCTCGTCCTCGACCACCAGGATGCGCCGCTGCGGCGGGAGCGCCGGCGTCTGGTCCTCCCGCGCGGGCACTGCCGTACCGTCCTGTACCGGCACGCGGATCACGAAGGTCGTGCCGCCATCTTCGGCTGCGCGCACGTCGATGCTGCCGCCGTGCGCCTCGATCAGGCCGCGACAGACGGAGAGACCGAGCCCCGTGCCCTGGCCCACGGGCTTGGTCGTGAAGAACGGCTCGAAGACGCGCGCCACGATCTCCGGCGGGATGCCGGGCCCGTTGTCCCGGACCCGCACCGTGATCGCCATCGCCTCGGGATCGAAATCCGCCTCGACCGCCACGCGCCGGGGCGCCGGGGCGTCCGCGAGCGCCTGCTGCGCATTGACCAGGAGATTGGTGAACACCTGGGTGAGCTGGGCGGGGTCGGCCAGGATCTCGGGCAGATCGTCCGGCACCTCGATGCGCAACTCCACGCCCTCGCGGCGCAGCCCGTAGCCCACGATGTCGAGCGAGGCGCGCACCAGCTCGCCGACCCGGACCGGCGCGCGCGAGGGCGGCTGGTGGCGTGCCATGGCGAGAAAGGTCTTGATGATCTTGGCGCAGCGCTCGGCGGCGGAGCGGATCTTGGCGATCGAGGCGCCCTGGGGCGTGCCCCGGAACTGCTCCTCGAGCATGCTCGAGCGGCCGACCACCACGGTGAGCGGGTTGTTCAGCTCGTGCGCCACGCCCGCGAGCAGCGAGCCCAGGGCGTTCAGCTTCTCGCTCTGATGCAGCACCTCGCGCTGGCGCGCGATCTCCCGCTCGGCTCGCTTGCGCTCCTCGAGCTCGCGCGCGAGCTGCGCGTTCACCTCCGCGAGCCTCTGGCTGCGCTCGGACAGCGCCGCCTCGCGGGCGTCGATCTCCTTGGCCATGATGTTGAAGGAGCGCGCGAGCTGACCGATCTCGTCGCTCCGCTCCACCGCGAGCTCGGCGTCGAGACGTCCGGAGCTCAGCTGCCGGGTCGCCCGGATCAGGCTCGTGAGCGGCCGGGTGACCTGCTTGTTCAGGACCAGATAGAGCACGCCGATCTCGAACAGCAGGGCGATGGCGCCCAGCACCAGGATCAGCCGCGCGGTCCGGAACGCCCGGTCGCCGATGATCGCGTGCGGGAAGACGGTGACCAGGTACCATCCCGGCCCGTTCAGCTGCGAGACGGCGAGGATTTCGGCATCCGCCTCGTTCTCGACCACGATCTGATCGGCCGGGCGCTGCTGCGCCAGCTCGAAGATCCGCTCCAGGTGCGGATCGCCCGCGTCGGCGATCGAGAGCGCGCCGCTCTGCGCCTGGATCGCCTCCATCAAACGGGGATGGGCGATCAGGCGGCCGTCCTCGCGGAAAATCAGGTTGTAGGTGCCTTCCAGGCCGCTGGTGAGCGCGCGCTCGATCAGATCGTGCAGGAGGATGTCGTGGCCGACCGAGAGCAGATGGCGCCCGTCGCGGTTCACCGGCTCGATCGCCGAGACCATCCAGTCGTTCACGCCGTAGTCGAAGTAGAGATCCGACCAGGCCCGTTCGCCGGCGAGCCGGTCCTCTCCGACCACGATCACCTCGTCGGCTTCACCGGCGACGAGCGAGAGCTTGCCGTGCACCTCCCAGTCGCTGGCCTGGAGCGCCCAGGGCTGGTCGGGCCAGTACATCAGGACCGCGTTCTCCGGCGTGATCACGTACAGGTTGACGAAGCGGCTGCGCCAGGCCGGGCCGAACTGGGCCAGAACGTCGAATGCCAGGACGAGGCGCCGGCGCAGATCGTCGTCGATCTCGACGTGCTTGCCGATCAGACCGGTGATGCCCTCCTGGGCGAACCAGCGCTCGCGCACCCGCGTCGTCCCGTCGGAGCGCGTCTCGAACAGCTCCTCGAAGCGGCGTCCGGGCGTCTCGCCCTCCGATTGCTTCAGCCGCTGCGCGTAGGCCTTGGCGAACGCGCTCAGATCCTCGCTGGCGAGCTGGAAGATGTGGCTCTCACGGACCTGCCGCTGCTCGACGTAGGTCTCGAGCTGCTCGAGCGCCTGCTCCTCGAGACCCGCCCGGATGTGCCAGTAGCTCAGGACCGTCGCGGCGACGACGACGATGCCGATCCGCAGGGCGACCTTCCAGATCGTCCGCTGGGTCATCGAGCGCGCGCGGGGGAACATCGGCATGGCGGGCGGCCACGGCGGCAGTCGGTTCAGTTCACCAGCTGGGCCAGCGGCGGGAACTGGCGGACCCCGACCTGCGCGGCGATCTTCGGATTGAAGTACAGCCTGCCTTCCTTGTTGTGGGCGAGCGGAATCCGGGTCGGCGGCACGCCATCCAGGATCTTGAGCGCCGCGCGCGCGGCCCAGCGACCCTGCTCCTCGGGCACCTTGCCAACGCCCAGCATGGTGAAGTGCATCAGCCAGTCGAAGTCGGTGCCGCTCGGGATCCGGGTCCGGGTCTCCGCCAGCTCCTGCGCCGCGTCATGGTCGAAGTCCTCGATCGCCGCGATGCCCAGGATGACCAGCATGTCGATCTCCTCCTGGGCGCGGAGATAGGCATCCCGCCACTCAGCGAAGGTCTTCACCAGATAAACCTGGTCGTAGGCAATGCCGAACAGCCGCTCGTGGTATTCCAGCTCCTTGCGCTTGGTCTCGGTGTCCTCGGTCAGATAGCCGATCCGATCGCCGCGGGCGTAGTTCCTGAGCAGGCGGATGATCTGCGGGATCGGCGAGACCTCGACCATGCCGGTAACGTTGGTGTAGGGGAAGCCGTAGGTCGAGGCGTCCCAGTTGAGGCCGCAGAACACGAACGGCAGCTCCGCATCCCGGTAGTGCGCCTGGATCAGGTATTCGGACGCGTTGTCGTCGCTCGCGGTGACCACGTCCGGCCGGAAGGTCTCGATCACCTCCTTGACCCGCAGCGCGGCCTCGCGCTTGAACGCCTCGGACGGGTTGCGCTTGGTGTCCATGTGGACGATCCGCAGCTCGACGCCGGTGCCCGCGAGCGTGTCGCGCACGGCATCGGCGATGCGATCGTTCCATTCGTTGCCGTGGTGGTACGAGTCCACGTGCAGGACGCGTTTGCCCTCGTAGCCGCCGGCGTGTGCCGGCGCGCCGAGGATGCAGAGCAGAGCGAGCGAGCCGATGAGCGCGCGCATGGTCGTCCTCCTCGAAGCCGGAACCTGGCCGGCCACGGCAGCTGGGTAACTGAAGGTTTTAAAGAGGCCTCGTTTCCCCCCGATGTCCGCGGCGCGCGCCTCTTGTTTCAATTGTTTCCGGGGCGCCGGGACTCCGGTCTCGACCGCGCGGGCCGGAGAGGACGCCAGGTCTTCAGGCGCGGCGGTGCTCGCGGCTGTGGTAGCGGGCGAGGCGATCCAGCACCGCGCGCGGCGCCGTCTCGCCTGCCGCCAGAGCCCGGGCGAGCAGGCCCGTGACGTGCGCCGTGGCGAAGGACGCGCCCCCCGGCGCGCCGTCGAGGGCGTGCGGGCACGCGCCGTAATCCGCGGGCGTGCCGCCGAGCCGCGAGACCTCGCCCGGGCCGCAGCGCGCATCGCCCGTGACCCGCAGCACGCCGGGATAGGCGGCCGGAAAGACCGCCCCCCCGCGCGCAGGCGTCGCCGCGACCAGGATGATGCCCTGCGCCAGCGCCGCCGCCACGGCCTCGCGCAGAACCTCACGATCGTCGCGCAAACCGATGCTGAGATTGACCAATCGAACATTGATCGCGATCAGCCAGCCGAGCGCCACGGTGACCTCTGCGGGCGAGGCGCGCAGGTCCGGCCCGAACGCCCGGGCGTCGAGCAGCGCCGCCTCCGGCGCGTGATGGAGGATGATGCGGGCGAGCGCCGTGCCGTGACCCACCGGGTCGGGTCCGAGCTCCCGGCCCGTGAACCGCGCCGCGGCGACGATCCGTCCGCCGAGCGCGGCGCCAACGCCACTGTCGAGCAGCCCGACCCTGATCATGCCGGCGCGGCTGCGGCGCGATGCTCGACCATCCGCCCGTCCACCAGCTCGAGCAGGCGGTCGACACCCTCGAGGGTCGCCCGGCGATGGCTGATCACGATCCGCGTGCGGCCGGCGAAGAGCGCGTCAACCGAAGCGATGATGCGCGCCTCGGTGGTCTCGTCGACCGCCGAGGTCGCCTCGTCCAGGACCAGCACCAGCGGGTCCTGCAGCAGCGCGCGCGCGATCGCGATGCGCTGGCGCTCGCCCCCGGAGAGCGCCCGGCCCGCGGTGCCGATATCGGTGGCATAGCCG
>CAZXYL010000284.1:0-5820 GCA_964644915.1 uncultured Geminicoccaceae bacterium | reverse complement strand
CACGCAGGATGCGCTCGCCGCGGCGGATCAGGCGATGTACGGGCAGAAACGCGCGAGCCGGCAACGTGCGCTCGGTCGCCCCGGCTAGACCGCCCAGGAGCAGGCTCGGGTTCAGGCGATGATGTCCGGCAGCCGGTCGCTTTCGATGCGCGCGATGCGGTCCTTGAGCGCCAGCTTGCGTTTCTTCAGTCGCTGCAGCTCGAGCTGGTCGGCGAAACCGTCCTCGATCAGCTGCCTGATCTGATTGTCGAGAGCCCGATGAGCCGCGCGCAGCTCTGCCAGCTTGCGAACGTACTCAGGAAACTGATCGGGCGACTCGGTCATCGCGACCTCGTGCCAGCGGCACTGATCCAGGCCCCCGATTGTTCTCCACCGAAAGCGCTTATACTAACAATCCGTGTCGCGAGAAACCTCAATTGCGCGCCGCGCAAGGAGGACCGATGCGCCTGGGGCTGTTGACCAGCGGCGGTGACTGTGCCGGCCTGAACGCCGTGATCAGGGCCGTGGTCAAACGCGCCGTCGCCGGCTACGGCTGGCAGGTGTTCGGCATTCGCCAGGCGACGCACGGGCTGCTGACCCGTCCCATCGACGCCGTCGAGCTGACCCCGGACAGCGTGGCCGGGATCATCCATCTGGGCGGCACGATTCTCGGCACGACCAATCGCGGCAACCCGTTCGCCTACCCGGGCGAGGATGGCGGCACCATCGACCGCTCCGAGGAGGTGATCGCGGGCTATCACATGCTCGGGCTGGACGCGGTGATCGGCATCGGCGGCGACGGCAGCCTCTCGATCCTGCGCCGCCTCGCCGAGCGGGGCGGCTGGAAGCTGGTCGGCATCCCCAAGACGATCGACAACGACATCGGCCTCACGGAGCGGGCGATCGGCTTCAGCACGGCCGTGGTGGTCGCCACCGAGGCGGTCGACCGCCTGCACGTCACCGCCGCGAGTCACAGCCGGGTCATGGTGCTCGAGGTCATGGGCCGGGACGCCGGCCACATTGCGCTCACCGCCGGCATCGCCGGCGGCGCGGACGTGATCCTGATCCCCGAGATTCCCTATGCCATCGAGCACGTCTGCGAGAAGGTCTGGGAACGGCGCCGGCGCGGCCGCAACTTCAGCCTCGTGGTGGTGGCCGAGTCCGTGCGCGGCCCGGCCGGCGAGACCATCACCTACAAGGATGCGCACGGCCAGTCGCGCTACGGCGGCATCGGCGCGCAGATCGCGCACGAGATCGGCCGGCGCACCGGCGCCGAGACGCGCGTCACCGTGCTCGGCCACGTCCAGCGCGGTGGCTCGCCGACGCCATTGGACCGCGTGCTCGGCTCCGCCTTCGGCGTCTACGCGGTCGATCTGGTCGCCCAGGGCAGGTTCGACCGCATGGTCGCCTGGCAGCACCGCCAGGTGGGGGACGTCCCGATCGAGGCAGCGATCGCCGAGTATGGCGCCGTGAATCCCGAGGATTCCCTCGTTCACACGGCCAGGGGGCTCGGCATCTCTTTCGGCGACGCCGCGCAGAGGGTCTGAGCCATTTCGACCCCGCGCCTCGTAGCCGACATCGGCGGCACCAACGCCCGCTTCGGGCTCGCGGCGGACGGCGCGCTCGAGGACGAGCGCACTCTGAAGACCGCGGACTTCCCTGGCGTGGTCGAGGCGGCCCGGGCGTATCTCGGCGGGCGCGAGGTGGAGACCGCCGTGTTCGCGGTGGCGACGCCGGTCGAATCCGATCGGATCAAGCTCACCAACTGCCCCTGGGCGTTCTCGATCGAGGCGACCCGGCAGGATCTGGGACTGAAACGGCTGGTGCTGATCAACGATTTCGTCGCCCAGGCGCTCGCGGTGCCCGTGCTCGCCGAGAGCGAGCGGCGAAAGCTCGGTGGCGGCGAGCCGGTGGCGGCGCGGCCGATCGCGGTGATCGGAGCCGGCACCGGCCTCGGCGTCGCTGCCCTGCTGCCGACGCCGGGGGGCGCCTGGCAGCCGCTGGCGAGCGAAGGCGGCCACGCCTCGTTCCCGCCGCACGACGAGGTGGATCTGGAGATCCTCAGGCGCCTCTGGGGGCACTTCGGCCACGTCTCCTACGAGCGGGTGCTGGCCGGGCCGGGCTTGGTCAATCTGGCCGTGGCGCTGGCCGAGATCGCCGGCGAAAGCCTGCCGCCGCTCGAGCCCAAGGACGTGGCCGATCGCGCGCGGCGCAAGGAGTGCCGCCACTGCGTGGAGGCGCTGCGTCGCTACGCCTGGCTCTTGGGCGCGGCGGCGGGCGATCTCGCGCTGACCTTCCTCGCGCGCGGCGGCGTCTTCGTCGTGGGCGGCGTGTGCGCGAAGCTGGGCGACCTGTTCGATGCCGGGCAGTTTCGCGCGGGCTTCGTCGCCAAAGGTCGCTTCGAGACCTACCTCGAGCCGATCCCGACCTGGCTCGTGACCCGCTCCGATACCGGGCTGATCGGCACGGCCGCCTTGCAGCTCGATCTGTGATCCATATGGAGTGGCCGCACAGCCCGTTCTGGGACTGGTCGCTCGCGGTCTACGGACGGGCCGGCGTCGAGGCTGCCTGCCTCGAGCTGCAGCACCGCCACGGGCTCGACGTCAACCTGGTGTTGCTCTGCTGCTGGCTCGGTGCGCGCGGGGTCGAGCTCGACGAGGGCGCATGCGACCGATTGAAGTACCTGAGCCGGTGCTGGCAGCTCGACGTGGTCCGGCCCCTGCGGGCGATCCGCCTGCAGCTCAAGGTCGCTTTGGCGCATCCCGAGGCCGCGGGCGTCTGCGCCCGTCTGCCGGATCTCGCCGGAGCGTTGCGCGCCCGCGTCCTCGAGCTCGAGCTCGACGGCGAGCACATCGAGCAGCTGGCGCTCGAAGGCGCCGTTTCGGAGATGACCGCTCGGGCCGGGCCGGGGCCACGCCTCGCGACACGGAACCTGGCATGTTATTGGCGCTTCACCGATATGGACCGCGGCGCGCTTTCGGTCCTGCTCCGTGCCGTCTTCGCGGACAATGGCGCAGACGATATCGATGCTGCGCTCAACGCGCTCCCCGCGGCCCCTCCGGGCGGGGGCTGATCCCCCAGCGGTGCACCCGGCCGGTGTCCAGGCCGAACAGGTCGAGCATTCGTCCCACGCTGTGGTCGACCATGGCGTCGAGGGATACCGGGCGCGCATAGAACGCCGGCACCGGCGGGGCGATGATCGCGCCCATCTCGGTCAGCGTCAGCATGTTGCGCAGGTGGATCGCGTGCAGCGGCGTCTCGCGCGGCACCAGGACGAGACGGCGCCGCTCCTTGAGGCTCACATCGGCCGCCCGGGTCAAGAGGTTGGTCGTCATGCCGGTGGCGATCTCGGCCAGCGTCTTCATCGAGCAGGGCGCTATGATCATGCCCAAGGTGGGAAAGGAGCCCGACGCCGGCGCTGCGCCGATGTCATTGATCGGATATGACGTATCGGCGAGCGCGCGCACCTCGCTCGCCTTATGGTTGGTCTCATACGCGAGCGTCATCTCCGCCGCTTTGGTCATGATCAGGTGGCTCGCCACGGACAGATCGCGCAGCGCCTCGAGCAGCCGCACGCCGTAGAGGACGCCGCTCGCACCTGAGATCCCGATCACCAGCCGGTCCTGGGCCTGCCTCATGAGAATCCAGCCTTTCCGCGCCCCTCGGCGCTCCTCATCGAATCTGCTGGCATCACCCGGGGCACATGATTAAATTAGGAAGGTTATCGCGGGAACTCAGCCGGAGGATATGGCGGGCATGACCATGCAGGATTATGTGGAAAGCCTCCGCAGCAAGCATGCGCTCCTCGAGGATCAGATCGACGACGAGATGCACCGTCCGCTGCCGGACCAGTCGATCCTGACCCGCTTGAAACGCGAGAAACTCCGAATCAAGGACGAGATCACACGCTTGGGGAGCCCACCTCCCAAGGCCTTCCTCACCGACCGCGAGGTCCACTAACCGAGATCAGCGGAGCGCCGGCGCCCGATCGGGGCGCGGCCCGGCGGACGCCGCTCCTGCCCAAAGGAGCGGCGTCTTGGTCTCCGGCCCCAGCCAGCCTCCCTCGAAGATCCCTATAACAAGCCACGCGCCGCCAGATTGCGCAGCAGCGCGCCCACACCGAAGGTCCAGGGCGCGATCTGCCCGCAGTGCTCAACCCGGTTGACCAGCGTGCCGAGCTCGGCGCAGCCGATCTCGACCAGGTCGCCGACCTTGTGCGTGAACCCCTGACCCGGCGCATCGCGGTCCTGGATCGGCGCGAACATGGTGCCGGTGAACAGCATCATGCCGGCCGGGTACTGGTGATCCGAACCGATCGTCTGGCCCACGAGATCGGCGACATCGCGGCTGATCTCGGCCATGGAGCTCGCCCCCGAGAGCTCGAAGCCATCTTCCCCCCGCACGCGCAGGCGCACCCTCGCGCGGCGCAGCTGGTCGAGCGAGAAGGTCTCGTCGATCAGCCGGATGAAGGGCCCGATCGCGCAGGACGCGTTGTTGTCCTTGGCCTTGCCCAGGAGGAGCGCGCTGCGACCCTCGAAGTCGCGCAGGTTGACGTCGTTGCCGAGTGCGGCGCCTACGATCTCGCCGCGCGCACTGACCGCAAGCACCACCTCGGGCTCGGGGTTGTTCCAGCTGGAATCGGCCCGGATGCCGACCTGGCTGCCGGTGCCGACCGCGGCCATGGGCGGCGCCTTGGTGAACACCTCGGCATAAGGCCCGATCCCCACCTCCAGATACTGCGACCACGCGCCCTGCCGCATCAGGTGCTCCTTGAGGCGCGTGGCGGCCTCGGAGCCCGGCCGGATCTTGGACAGATCGGTCCCGATCAGATCGGTCATGCTGCCGCGAATGGCTTCGGCCCTGCCCGGATCGCCCCGCGCCTGCTCCTCGATCACGCGCTCGAGCAGGCTGGTGGCGAAGGTCACGCCCGCGGCCTTGAGCGCCTGCAGATCGCACGGCGCCAGGAGATACGGCCGGCGCGGGTCACGCCGGTCATAGGCGGTATTCGCCAGGATCTCCGCCAAATCGCCGATTCGCTGGCCGGGCAGGCGCGCCTCGGCGGTGGGGTTCTCGGCGTTCAGGAGATCGGCCATCGTCGGCGCATGCCGGCTCAGATCGAACACGCCGTCTTCCCGGATCGCCACGACCGAGGGGCCGCCGGGATTGCCCGGGACCCACGCCCGGCCGACCAGCGTCCCCGCCGTACCGTCCTGCGGCAGCGTGCCCGCGGGCGTCAGATATTCGTTCATGCCTCCCGTTCCCGTCTTCCGCAGCTGCGTCAGTGCGAGCCCGGCGCGATCAGCTCCACCGTAGGGAAATACGTCCGAAACCGTCTCGCATCGCGAGTCAAAAGCCGGTAGCCCCGGACCGCCGCATGGGCGCCGATGTAGAAGTCCGGCAGCGGCGAGGTGCGTGCTCCGCCACGCCGGCGATAGGCAAGGAAACACTTGCCGGCGAGGAACGCCGCCGCGTGGGGCAGTGCCTCGCGACGGAACTGATGATCGGGCAGGACAGCTTCGACCTCCTCGATACTTCCATAGCCGATCGAGACCTCGGCATAGATGATCATGTTGATGACCAGCTGTGCCTCGTCGGCCGCGTGCCGCATCGCCGCTTCGGACCAAGTGCGCCAATGCGGATCCTCGTATGCCACATCGAGGATCACGTTGCTGTCCACGAGCACCGGCGTCATTCCTCGCCGCGCGTCAGCGCCATGATCTCGTCGGTCGACATCGGCACCGTCGCGCTTCCGCGCAGTCGGCGCACGATCTCCTGACCGCGGGTCTCGCGCCGGGATGCTTTGGCTTTCACGATTCGGATCGTCTCACCGTCGAACTCGAA
>CAZXYL010000283.1:0-5196 GCA_964644915.1 uncultured Geminicoccaceae bacterium | reverse complement strand
GGCTGCGGCGGCCTGCAGTCGGCGCTGGAGCCGAGCGGGCAGCACGCCGCCGAGGTCATGTTCCTGTGGTGGCTGATGTTCGGCGTCCTCGCCGCAGCCTTCGTGCTCGTGATGGGCGTCATGCTTTTCGCCCTGTTCTGGCCGCTGCGGCTGCGCCAGGCGTCATCTGCCAATCGGATGATCATTGCCGGCGGGGTGCTGCTGCCGAGCGTCGCCATCCTGGTCTTCTTTATCGCCGGCCTGCGCGTGTCGTGGCTGACGGTGCCGGCCGATGCGAATGAGCCGGCGATCGAGGTGATCGGCTGGCAGTTCTGGTGGGAGGTGCGCTACCCGCATCCGGACGGCGGGCCGCCGGTCGTCAGCGCCAACGAGGTCCGCATCCCCACGGGCGAGCCGGTGCGCTTCCGGCTCGAGACCGCCGATGTCATCCACAGCTTCTGGATCCCCAGGCTCGCCGGCAAGATCGACATGATCCCGGGGCAGACCAACCACAAGTCGATCACGGCGCACGAGCCCGGCATCTATCGTGGTCAGTGCTACGAGTTCTGCGGCCTCCAGCACGCGAACATGGCATTCTCCGTGGTCGCGCTGCCACCGGACGAGTTCGCGGCGTGGCTCGAGCGGGAGGCACAACCGGCGCAGGAGCCCGCCGATCCGTTCCTGCGGCGCGGCCTGGAGGTGTTCATCAGCGCCGGCTGCGGCTCCTGCCACGCGATCCGCGGCGTGCCGGCGGCCGTCGGGCGGATCGCCCCCGATCTCACCCACTTCGCCAGCCGGCAGACGCTCGCCGCCGGCATGTTCGACAACAACCCGGGCATGGTCGGCGGCTGGATCGCGGCCGCGCAGCAGATGAAGCCCGGCAGCAAGATGCCCTCGTTCAACGGCCTGTCCGGACCCGACCTGCGGGCGCTCACCGCCTATCTGGGCAGCCTGGAATGACCGATATCGCCGGCAGGGCGTTCCGGCGCTCAAACGCCGAGCCGGCCGCGCGTGCGGGCGATCTGCTGACCGAGGCCTGGGCGACGCCGCCCGGCTGGCGCTCGATCAGCGCGGTCAACCACACCTACGTCGGCCGCCGCTTCCTCATCACCAGCCTCTTCTTCTTCCTGGTCGCGGGCGTGCTGGCGCTGCTGATGCGGCTGCAACTCGCGGTGCCGGACAACACCGTGCTGAGCGCCGAGGCCTACAACCAGATCTTCACGATGCACGGCACCTTGATGATGTTCCTGTTCGCGGTGCCGGTCTTCGAAGGCGTGGCGATGTATCTGCTGCCGCTGATGATCGGGGCGCGCGATCTGCCGTTCCCGCGGCTCAGCGCGTTCGGCTACTGGTGCTACGTCGGCGGCGGCCTTCTGCTGCTCGGGAGCCTTGCCTTCGGGGTGGCCCCGGACGGCGGGTGGTTCATCTATCCGCCGCTGACCAGCGCCTTCTTCTCGCCCGGCCCGAACATCGACTTCTGGCTGCTCGGCATCACCTTCATCGAGATCTCGGCGCTCGCCGCCGCCATCGAGCTGGTGGTCGCGGTGCTCAAGACCCGGGCGCCCGGCATGTCGATCGACCGCATGCCGCTGTTCGTCTGGGTCACGCTCGTCACCGCCTTCATGATCATCTTCGGCTTCCCGCCGCTGATCGCGGGCAGCGTGCTGCTCGAGCTCGAGCGCGCGTTCGGCTGGCCGTTCTTCGAGGCCTCACTGGGCGGCCACTCGCTCTTGTGGCAGCACCTGTTCTGGCTGTTCGGTCATCCGGAGGTCTACATCATCCTGCTGCCGGGGCTCGCCATGCTGACCATGATCGTGCCGACCATGGTCGGCCGGCCGATCGTCGGCTACAGCTGGCTGGTGCTCGCGACCGTGGCGCTCGGCTTCCTCAGCTTCGGGCTCTGGGTGCACCACATGTACGCGGTCGGCATCCCGCAGCTCTCGCTCGCGTTCTTCTCCGCCGCCAGCATGATGGTCGCGATCCCGAGCGGCATTCAGGTCTTCGGCCTGCTCGCGACGATCTGGATGGGGCGGCCCGTGTTCCGGACGCCGATGCTGTTCGTGATCGGCTTCTTCGTCATCTTCGTGCTCGGCGGCTTCTCGGGCGTCATGATCGCCGTGGTGCCGTTCGATCTGGTCGTCCACGACACCCAGTTCATCGTCGCGCACTTCCACTACGTCCTGATCGGCGGCATCGTGTTCCCGCTGTTCGCCGGGATCTACTACTGGCTGGCGCAGGCCACCGGCCGGATGTTCTCGGAGCGGCTGGGCCAGTGGAGCTTCTGGGTGATGTTCGCGGGCTTCCATCTGACCTTTTTCCCGCTCCATCACACCGGGCTGGTCGGGATGCCGCGCCGGGTCTTCACCTATCCGGCGGGGCTCGGCTGGGAGTGGACCAATCTCGCCGCCACCCTCGGCGCCTTCCTGTTCGCGGCGGGCGTCGCCCTGACTATCGTGAACGTGCTCTGGACCGTGCGCCGGGGTGCCTTGGCGGACCAGAACCCCTGGCGCGCGGGCACGCTGGAGTGGCTGCGGATTCCCGGGCCCGCCTACAACTTCCGCAGCATCCCCCCGATCGAGACGCGCTACCCGCTCTGGGATCAGCCGGACCTCGTCGCCGAGACCGAGGCCGGCCGCTTCTATCTGGCCGACCCGCTGGAGGGGCGGCGGCTGACCATGGGCTCGAGCATGGTCGAGGCGAGGCCGGAGCAGATTCTCGAGCTGCCCGGCCCGACCTACGTGCCGCTGTTCGCAGCGCTCTGCGTCGGCCTCTTCTTCGTGGGCTTCCTGGCCCAGCTCTATGCCCTCTCGGCGCTCGGCATCGCGCTCACGCTGATCGCGGTGGTGGTCTGGATGTGGGACGATCCCGACCGCAGCCATCCGCCGCGCCTGCCCGCGGGCCTCGGCCTCGAGCTGCCGCTCGCGCACGGGCGTCACGACGCGCCGGCCTGGTCGGGGTTCATCCTGACGCTGGCGGTGGACGCGACGTTCTATGCCTCCGTGGTGTTCGGCTATCTGTTCCTGTGGAGCTATGGGCCGGGCTGGCCGCCGGAGCACCTCGACCTGCCGGAGCTCGGGCTCGCGCTCGTCGGCACGGCGGTGCTCGTCGCCGGTAGCGTCGTCCTCGCGCTCGGCGAGGCGGCGATCCGCCGTGGCCACAGACGGGGCCTGGCGCTCAGCCTGCTCGGCGGGCTCGCGCTCGGGACGGTCTTCCTCGTGATCCAGGCGATCGAGGCGTTCTCGTTCGGCTTCTCCCCACAGGACCACGCCTACGCCGCCCTGTCGTACACGATCCTGGGCTACGTGGCCCTCCACGTCGCCATCGCGATGGTCCTGGCCGCAGTCGCGCTCGCGCGCCTGTGGCGAGGGGATTTTGCGCCCGACCGGCACCTGGGCGCCCGGTTCCCGATCTGGTTCTGGCATTACACGCTGGTGCTGTGGCTGGTAGGCTTTCCGTTGATCTATCTCACGCCCTTCGTGTTCTGAGCCCGGGGAGCGACCGAGTGGCTTCCGTGACCGCGCACAGGCCCTCGATCAGCATCGCAGGCCCGGCGGTGCTGTGGAGCCTGCACTTCGTCTTCGTCTACGTGTTCGTGTCGCTCGGCTGCCTGTGGAGCTGGGATGGCCGTGAGCTCCTGGGTGTGGGCGTGATCGAATGGGGGGTCGCGACGGCGACCGTCGTGATCGGCGCCATAATCGCCACCATGGGCCTGCGGCAGTGGTGGCAGGCGAGACCGCCGCGGTCGGATCGGCTGCCGGACACGCCGCGCTTCGTCGCGCGCGTGGGCGTGCTGTCCAGTGCCCTGTTCCTCGCCGCGACCCTGTTCGTCGGCCTCCTCACCCTGCCGAAGCCGTCATGCTACTAGGCTGGCGAGCGCTCCTCGTGCCGGGGGCCCTGTGCGCGCTCGCGGCCTGCGACGACCCGGAGCCGCCACCGCATCTGCGGGTGGCAGGCGGCGATCCCGAGCGCGGCGTGGTGGCGCTCGCGCGCTACGGCTGCGGCGGCTGCCACACCGTCCCGGGTGTGCCAGGGGCGCGTGGCACGGTCGGGCCGCCGCTCACGGATTTCGCCCTGCGCGGCTACGTGGCCGGTGTGGTGCCGAACTGGCCGCGCCACCTCGTGCAGTGGATCATGGACCCGCCCGCGATCTCGCCCCAGACCGCGATGCCCGACCTCGGCGTGGGCGACCAGGACGCGCGCGACATCGCGGCCTATCTCTACACGCTCGGCGCCGAGCGCGCCGTGGTCTACCCGCCCGAGCCGCTCCCGCCGCTGGCACCACCGGACGAGCTGCAGGCGCTGCGCGCCGAGGAGGACCGGCTGCTGAGCGAGCCGGAACGGATCGGCGAGGACGAGGCGCGCATCCCGATCGAGCGGGCGATGGAGCTGCTGCTCGAGCGCGAGGCGGAGGCCCCGGCTCAGTAAGCCGGCGCGCCCGGCCGACGCGACAGGCGCCAGACAACCAGCGCGCCGAGCAGCACCCCGAAGAGCACGAGCGCCAGGGGGTCCAGCCAGTGCAGGCCCGGGCTTGGGGCCGGGGGTCGCACCAGCCATGCGGTGTATCCGAGGTGGTGCGCCAGCAGCAGGATGCCCGCCGCCACGATCCGGCGGTGGCCGGCATGCGGGGGAATCAGGAGCGCCAGCCCCAGCGCCAGGGCCGGCAGCACGATCCCCCAGTTGATGACGGTCCACTCGTCGCCACGCCGCAGGTACCACGCGACCTCCTGCGGCAGGTTGCCCGACCAGACGATCAGGAACTGCGAGAACCAGAGCCAGAGCGCCACCAGCGCCAGCGCCAGCAGCGCCTTGGTCAGCCCGCGCAGATGTTCGGGGTGTGGATCACCGCCCGGGCGCAGGAGCGCCACGAGGACGGCCAGCGCCAGCGCGCCCAGCAGCTGGCTGACGCTGAAGGCGAGGCCGAACACGCTCGACCACCACGCCGGCTCGCGCGAGAGGATCCAGTCGAAGCTGGCAAGGCTCACCGTGGGCGTGAGCAGCACCAGCCCGATGGCGCTGGCCGCGGGATGCGCGCCGCGGCGGACTACGAGAAGGGCGAGCGCCGTCCAGAGCACGAAATAGCCGGCGTTGCGCGCGAGCACGAACCATGGCTCGAGCCAGGCGGCGCGCGGCTCCGGCACCTCCGGGCTCAGCTCCGCCGCGGCCCACGGATAGAGGTCGGCCAGTCCCAGCAGCAAGGGCAGGCCGAGCAGGCCGGCG
>CAZXYL010000282.1:0-3973 GCA_964644915.1 uncultured Geminicoccaceae bacterium | reverse complement strand
GACCTCCCGCAGCGATCGCTCGATGATGTCCAGGCCTTCGTCGACGATCGCGTCCGCTGCCGTGAGCGGCACCATGATCCGGACCACGTTGCCGTAGAGGCCGCACGACAAGAGGATCAGGCCGTTGTCCGCGGCCTTCCGGGTCAGCGCCACGGTGAGCTCGGGATTGGGCTCGCCGCCCGTGCGGTCCTTCACCAGCTCGAACGAGACCATGCCGCCCAGCCCGCGCACCTCGCTGATGTAGGGCAGCCAGTTGCTGTTCGCGATCTCGCGGAGCCTTGCCACCATGCGCTCGCCGAGCTCCCGGCTGCGCGCGAGCAGGCCCTCGTCCTCGATCGCCTGGACCGCGGCGAGCCCGGCCGCGCAGGCGACCGGGTTGCCGCCGTAGGTGCCACCGAGCCCGCCCGGCGGCACGGCGTCCATGATCTCCGCCCGCCCGATCACGCCCGCGAGGGGGAAGCCGCCGGCCAGGCTCTTGGCGACCGCGATCAGGTCCGGCACGACGCCGCTGTGCTCGATCGCGAACCAGGCACCGGTGCGCGCGAAGCCCGACTGGATCTCATCGGCGATCAGGAGGATGCCGTGCTGGTCACAGATGCGGCGCAGTTCGCGCAGGAACTCGAAGGGTGCCACGTAGTAGCCGCCCTCGCCCTGCACCGGCTCGATGATCATGGCCGCGACCCGCTCGGGCTCGGCATCGGTGCGGAACAGGAGATCGAGTGCTGTGAGCGCGTCCTCGATCTCAACCCCGTGCAGCGGGTTCGGGAACGGGGCGCGATAGATGTCGCCCGGGAAGGGGCCGAATTTGTGCTTGTAGGGGCTGATCTTGCCGGTGAGCCCCAGCGTCATCAGGGTGCGCCCGTGGTAGCCGCCGGTGAACGCGATCACGCCCGGCCGCCCGGTCGCCGCGCGGGCGATCTTGACCGTGTTCTCGACCGCCTCGGCGCCGGTGGTGAAGAAGATCGTCTTTTTGGCGAAGTCGCCGGGTGCGAGCGCGTTCAGCCGCTCCGCCAGCGCAATATAGGGCTCGTACGGGAGGACCTGGAAGCTCGTGTGGGTGAAGCGCTCGGACTGGGCCTCGGCTGCGGCCATCACCTTCGGGTGGCGGTGCCCGGTGTTGAGGACGGCGATGCCGCCGGCGAAATCGATGTAGCGCCGCCCCTCCACGTCCCACACCTCGGCGTTCTCCGCGCGCTCGGCATAGATGGCGGTGGCGTTCGAGACCCCGCGCGGGACCGCCGCCATGCGGCGGGCGTGCAGGCTGGCATTCGTCGTCACGGGTGGAGTGCTCCTTGTCAATCGACCGGCTTGGCCGGATCCAGGATCTCGAGGTGATCGGCGGTCCAGGACCCCGGCCAGACCTCCGCTTCGGCCGCCCCGTGGCGGATCCGCCGGCAGGCGCCCAGAGGCACATGATAGGCGTAAAGCACCGGGCTGGCACCGGTGGTCGCCGGCATCGGGTCCAGCGCGGCAGCAACACCGATGCTGCCGAGCGAGGTCTCGCACGGCAGGAAGACCACGGCCGCGCCCACGACCGTATCAACCGCGGGATGGCCGAGCGGCGAGCCGACGGCGCCCACGGCCGCGACGGCGGTCTGCAGCTCGATCGCGCGTGCCTTGGCCGAGCCGATCACACGGTAGTAGCCCGCGAGCATGTCGACCTTCGCCGGCACCAGGATCAGATCGAGGTCGAGCTTGGCGATCCGGTTGAACAGGGCGGTGAACTCGATGTCGAGACACACGCTGATCCCGACCCGCAGGCCCAGCCAGTGAATGACATTTACCTGCGTGCCGGGGGTGAGCAGCCAGCCGGCCGGGTTCTGCTCGCTCGGCGTGAGCGCGATCTTGTCCTGGGCGAAGGTCTGGCCGTCCGGCAGCAGCAGCCAGGCGCGATTGAGGTGTCCGGGCTTGCCGTCGCCCCGATCGGCGATGGCGAACGGCATGGTGCCGGGCAGGAGCGCCATGTTGTAGCGCGCGGGCAGCGGGCGCATGGCGGCGAGCGCATGCTCGGCAATGTCGCCGAGCCAGGCGACCTGGTTCTGCGGTGCCAGATCCGGCGGGGCGAAGCTCAGCCACTGCGCGCAGGCGAACTCCGGCAGCATGAGCAGGCCCGCGCCCGCGGCGTGCGCCTCGGCCATGCGCGCCTCGACCCGCGCGATCCAGTCGTCCAGGCTCGCCAGCGGCGCCTCGAGGTTGGTCGCCCACAGGGCGATGGTCAGCGTTTCCATCCTGTCTCTCCGCGGCCGGTCACGGGCGCATGAGCGCCGTGACGTGCTTCACCTCCAGGAACGCCTGGAGACCCCAGGGCCCGAGCTCGCGGCCGATGCCGCTGTGCTTGAAGCCGCCCCAGGATGTTTCCACGAACACCACCTGCGGGCTGTTGATCCAGACGTGGCCGACCTCGAGCGCGGCGGCGACGCGCCGCGCCCGCACCTCGTCGCCGGTCACGACGGTGGCGACCAGGCCGTAGTCGCTGTCGTTCGCGAGCTCGATCGCCTCCTGTTCGCTCGCAAAGGTCCGCACCGCGAGCACCGGCCCGAAGATCTCCTCACGCCATAACGCGCTGGCCTGCGGAACGTCCGCGAAAATTGCCGGCCGCACGAACCAGCCCCGCTCGAGCCCGGCCGGGCGCTCGGCGCCGGTGAGCAGCGTCGTGCCTTCGCGGATGCCACGCTCGATCGCGCTGGTGACCTTGCGGTACTGGGCCGCAGTGGTGAGCGGCCCCATGCGCACGCGCTCATCGAACGGATCGCCGATGGGGAGCGCTTCGGCCGCTGCGACCAGACGCTCGAGCAGGGGCTTTTCGATGCCGGCCTCCACCAGCAGCCGGGAGGTCGCCGAGCACATCTGGCCGCAGTTGTAAAAGATGCCGGCCGTGACGCACTCGACCGCGTGATCCAGGTCCGAATCGGCGAACACCAGGATCGGCGACTTGCCGCCGAGCTCCAAACTCACGTTCTTGATGTCCCGGGCGGCCGCGATCATCACCTGCTCGCCGACCGCGTTGCTGCCGGTGAACGAGATCTTGGCCACGTCCTTGTGCGCACAGAGGGGTGCGCCCACCTCCGGCCCGGTGCCGACCACGATGTTCAGCACGCCCTGCGGCAGGCCGACGTCGCCCGCGATCCTGCCGAGCTCCAGCTCCACCAGCGGCGTGATCTCCGACGGCTTCAGGACCACCGTGCAGCCGGCCGCCAGCGCCGGCGCCACTTTCCAGGCCGTGGTCACGAGCGGGAAGTTCCAGGGCACGATGAGGCCGGCCACGCCCGCCGGCTCGAAGCGGACCGCGGCATGGAACGCAGCATCCGGCAGCGCCACCTCCGCCTCCTGGCGCGCATCGAGGTCGCGGGCGAGACCGGCGTAGTAGTCGAACGCCGCCGCGACGTCATCCATGTCGACCGCGGCCTCGGCGAGCGGCTTGCCGTTGTTGAGCGACGAGAGCCGGATCAGCTCCTCGCGCCGCTCGCGTACCTTGCCCGCGATCGCCCCGAGGAACGCCGCGCGCTCGGCGCCGCTGGTGCTGCGCCAGCGCTCGAACGCGCGCTTCGCCGCGGCCACGGCGCGATCAATGTCCGCCGCGGTGCCGCCCGCGACCTCCTCGATCACCTCTTCGGTCGCGGGATTGAACACCTTGATCGGGCCGCCGCTCGCCGCCTGCCAGCCGCCGTCGATGTAGAGGGTGTCGCGCAAGGCCAGGCCTCCCTCATTCGCCGCCGGCGAGGAAGGCGGCGTCTTCCTGGATCTCGATGAGCGTCGGCACGGGCCGCCCGGCCGCCTCACCGAGCGCTTCTTGGAGGTGGCCGAGGCTGGTCGCGCGCAGCGCCGCGCAGCCGAAGCCCTGGGCGATGGTCACGAAATCCGGCGTGTAGATGTCGACGCCGATCTGCGGCAGGCCCTTCTCCGCCATGTAGTCCTTGATCTCGCGGTAGCCCCGGTTGTTCCAGAGCAGCACGATGACCGGGGCCTTCGCCTC
>CAZXYL010000281.1:0-2340 GCA_964644915.1 uncultured Geminicoccaceae bacterium | reverse complement strand
CGGCCATGTCGCCCAGGATGCGGGCGTGACGACGCGCCCGCTCGGGATCGTCGCCGTATTCCCGCTCGAGGCGCTCGGCAAGGGCAAGGGTGTCGATCGTCGCCATCTCGAGCACAATTTAGCACGCCGGCGCGACATTACGCGAACAGGCCGTGCAGGTACCAGCGCGGCAGGGCAGAGGTATGGGGGAGGTAGAGGCCCTCGCGGAACAGCCAGAAGCGCGCGCCGTCCTCGTCCTCGACCGCGAAGTAGTCGCGCGTCTGCACGTCCTGGTCGATGCTGCCGCCCCGCCACCACTCGGGCGCCAGGCGCTCGGGGCCGTCGACCCTCGTGACCTTGTGCAGCTCGCGCCGCCAGCGGAACAGGACCGGCGGCTCGTCGGGGAGCGGCGCCATCGCCTCGATCGGCTCCGGGCAGGCGAGCAGGCGAAGCGGCCGGGACGGCGCATCGCCGTAGCCCCGGCGGGCGGGGAACGGGATCGGCTTCGCCGCGGACAGCGCCGGCACCGCCTGTTGCGCCCGCTCCGGGATGTGACTCTCGCGCGGCACCAGCTGGGCCACGGCCACGCGCCCGAGCCGGTTGGCGAGGCGATCGACCAGGGGCGCCAGATCGCGCGCCTGATCGAGATCGCCTGCCCCCATCCCCCGCCAGGCGAGCGGCTCCGGCAGGAGCGGCTCGACCACGCCGGCCGCCAGGATCGCGCGCTCGATGCCGAAGCCCGGATCGACCTGGTCCAGCTTCTCGGCGAACAGGCGCAGCAGCTGGCGGGCATCGCGCGACGGCCGGCTGGTGCCGATCGAGAGCAGGACGGTGGTGTTGTCGACCCGGCAAAGCGCGAGCGTGAGGCGGCGCGCGCCCAGGCACGCGGCCTCCAGCCCGGCCGCGAGCTGCTGCAGGAGACGCCGGGTCAGGGGCAGGAGCCCCTGGGTGTGCGTGATCGGCTCGGCGAGCACCAGCTCGGCGCGGTGTGCGGGCAAGGGCTCGCGCGGCGAGATCGGCTCGTCTGCGAGCCCCAGCGCCTGGTCGATGCGCCTGGTGAGCAGATCGCCGAAGCGGGCCGCCAGCGCCTGACGCGGCAGGGGATAGAGGCTGTCGACCCGGGCGAGCCCCAGCCGCTCCAGCATCTGCACCGTCTCGGGCGGCAGGCGCAGAGCCGCGACCGGCAGGGGTGCCAGCGCGACCTTGGCGCCGCCGGGCGGCGCGATCCGACGCGCGGGATCGCCCCAGCGGGCGAGCGCCCAGGCCGTCCCCGGATGATCGGCGATCGCCGCCTCGGCTGCGAACTCCTGCCGGCCGAGACGCGCGAGCAGGTCCTCCCGGAGCGCCGCCTCGCCCCCGAACAGATGCGCGCAGCCGGAAACGTCGAGCCAGAGAGCCCCACCCCGGTCGTGCTCGTGGCTGCGGTCGAGCGCGACGTAAGGGGTGTAGCGCTCGCACCAGGAGCGGATGTCCTCGAGCAGCTTCCGGTCGCGCTCGGGCTCGGCGGCGCACACCTCGAGCTGCGGCACCATCGCCCGCGCGTCGGCGAGCGTCATGCCGGGTCGGAGGCCCGCGCGGGCCGCGGCCGGGTCGACCGCGACCAGACGCAGCGCGTTCTGGCAGCTGTCGAAGGTGGCGAGCGGCCGGTCCGGCGCGAGCGCCTGCCTGCCGCCGTCGGCCTCACGCCTCGCGCGCCTGAGCAGCCGGTCGGTCGGAAGATTCGGCAGCCACAACGAGAGCACCCGGGATCTCATGCCAGCCCTCCTTGCGCCATTCCACCATCCAGCTGCCGGGGCGCCCGCCGCGCGCGCGGACCAGCTCGACCCGCCAGCGCGGTGCGCCGAGGCCGGGTCCCTGCCCCGCGCTGCCGAGCGGGGCGATCCGCCAGCGGGTGACGGCGGCGCTGGGCGCAGCGAGGGCACCCGGCGCGCGCAACAGGAACCCGCTGGTGCCCGTGGCCTCGGCGGCGAGCTGCAATCGCCGGCTCTCGGTCAGGCTGAGCCTGCCGATCTCGGCGAGGCCTGCGGCCACGCCCGGGCTGCGCAGGACCTCCTCGAGCGCCCACAGCCGCGCCTTGCGATCGCGCGCACGCACCACGATCAGGTTTTCAGGAGCCAGCCCGAGCAGGACCAGCCCGGGCGCGAACAGATCGGGTCGGGCGCCGATCCAGACCACAGGTGCGCTGTCCGCGACCCGGCCCAGGAGCGCTGCGGCGAAGCCTGCGGCCGCCGCCTGGTCCGGCGCGCCGCAGAGCTCGTGCAGGCAGCCGCGGGCGAGGCCGCCACCTGGCAGCGCCCGATCGATGCCCGGAAGCCCGAGCGGTGTGATCCCCGCGTCCGCGCTCCGCGCCGTGCCCTCGAG
>CAZXYL010000280.1:0-2859 GCA_964644915.1 uncultured Geminicoccaceae bacterium | reverse complement strand
TGGGGTCGGCCTCGCTCAGCGCGAGGGCGATGCCCTCGACCATGACCTGCGCATTGCGCGGGTCCAGCCAGAGGTGCATGTCGATCTGGCCGTGAGCATGGGGATGGTGCTCCTCGCGGTGCCCTTCATCGTGGCCCTCGTGCGCGTGCTCCTCGTCGTGGCCCTCATGCGCGTGACGCTCCCACAGGCCACCCTCGCGGGTGGGCAAACGGAGGAGGCCCGCCGTCTCGCCGAGCGCCACCACCTCGGCATCCGATGCCAGCGCCTGAAGCGGCTTCTCCAGGAAGGTCTCGAGGTCCGGCCCGACCCAGAACACGACCTCGGCCTGGTCGAGCGCCCGAGCGTCCGAGGGGCGCAGGCTGTAGGTGTGGGGTGAGCCCGCGCCCTGCACCACGAGCCTGGGCGTCGCCACGCCTTCCATGACGCCGGCGACCAGCGAGTGAACGGGCTTGATGCTCGCCACCACCTGCGGCGCGTCGGCGACCGCCGGGCCAGCGGCGAGGGCGACCGCGCCGGCGGCCGTGATCAGGCGGGTGCGCGACATGTGGTGCCAAGACATGCCAGCTCCTTTTCTCGAAGAGGGGGTGGTCGAAGCAGATGTTATATCATCACGTTCCAGGCGAGCCGGTCAAGGCACTCACCGAGCCGACGAGGCGTTAGCTGATCCGTAATCCACATGGGATATGAGCGGGAACTGCTTGCGGAGGCCGCTGCGGCTGCCCACGTCGGAGCCTCCGGAGCGGATGTGCGGCGATGCGCGATGGAGACGCTCGGATGAAGAAGACGGTGTGCGTGGTGGCCGGCGGCCTTCTGTTGGCGGGCTGCACCACCGCCAATCCCGACGGCACGCAGTCGGTGAACAAAACCGCGGTCGGCGGTGCGATCGGTGCCATTACCGGCGGCGTCATCGGTAACCGGATGGATGACCGCAACCGTGGCCGCGGCACCGCGATCGGCGCCGCCGTCGGGGCCGCGGCGGGCGCCGGCGTCGGCTACATGATGGATCGCCAGGAACAGGAACTGCGGCAGCAGATCGCGAACGAGCGCATGTCGCACGTGATCGAGGTCGAGCGGGTGCGCGACGATCTCCTCAAGCTCACGCTCGCCAACGAGATCTCGTTCGATTTCGACAGCGCGGCGGTCAAGCCGACCTTCCGCCCGACGCTCGAGAAGCTCGCCGATGTGCTGAGCAAGTACGACCGGAATATGGTCACGGTGGTCGGCCACACCGATTCGATCGGCTCCGACGCCTACAACGAGAACCTGTCGCTGCGGCGTGCCGAGGCGGTGACGCAGCAGCTGGCGCTGATGGGCGTGCCGCGCTCGCGCATGAGCGCGCTCGGCAAGGGCAAGACCGAGCCGCGCGCGACCAACGCGACCGAAGCCGGCCGCCAGCTCAATCGCCGGGTCGAGATTCTGGTCCAGCCGGTCTGATGCGGGGCCGGACGGCCTGATACGCGGCCAGCCGCAAACGGGGATTGTCCGGCCGCGGCTGGCCTCGGCGCCCAGCCGATGGCGCGCGCGCTCGGCGCCAGGGTCTGCCGCATCCGGACGCTGGTCGAGATCGGCTGGCACGAGGTGTGGCCGACAGAGGCCGGCCGCGCCCATCTCGATGCCCCCACGACGTTCTAGCAGTGGCGTCGGGAGACGTTCGATCTGCCGGCAGGCTGCATCCCAGAAATCAGCGGATCGAGTGATCGACGTGTCTCGCTGAGCAGTCGGCGCCTGAGCGCCGCGCAGCACCGCATTCGGGGATCAGGGATGCTCGGGTTCACTTGACCGCAGGGGAGCGGCAGGGATAGGACAGAGCACAGGGGTTTCCGTCCTGGCCGTGGCTCCGGTTGCGGCCTGCTCGCGTTCACATCCTCGTCAGGGAGGGATCCGGCATGAACTTGCGCGCACTCGTGGCGACCGCGTTCTGCGTGGGCTTCACCGCCACGATGGCGACCGGCGCCTCGGCGCAGCAGGTCGTCGAGGTCGGCCACTCGACCACGCTCGATTCCCATTACGGCATGGGCATGACCCGCTTCGGCGAGGTGCTCGAGGAGGTGTCGGGCGGCGAGTGGACCCTCGTGCAGCACCCCGCCTCGGCGCTCGGCGGCGAGCGCGAGCTGATCGAGGCGGTGCAGATCGGCACGCTCGACATGGTCATCACCTCGAGCGGGCCTCTGCCCAACTTCGTGCCCGATACGCAGGTGCTCGATCTGCCGTTCCTGTTCCGAGACTACGAGCACGCGCGCGGCGTGCTCGACGGCGAGATCGGCCAGGAGCTGCTGGCCAAGGTCGACGCGACCGGGATGAAGGCGCTGGCCTGGACCGAGAACGGCTTCCGTCACATCACCAACTCGCGGCACCCGGTGCGCACGCCGCAGGATCTCGCGGGCCTCAAGATCCGCACCATGGAGAACCCGATTCACCTGCGCGCCTTCGAGGCGCTGGGCGCCGCGCCGACGCCCATGTCCTTCGCCGAGCTGTTCACCGCCCTGCAGCAGGGCGTCGTCGACGCCCAGGAGAACCCGATCGTCGTCATCTCGGTCAGCCGCTTCTCCGAGGTTCAGGACCACCTGACCCTCTCCGGCCATCTCTACTCCCCGGCGATCATCATCATGTCCCAGAGCCGGTGGGACAGCCTGAGCGAGGAGGAGCAGGGCTGGTTCATGGAGGCCGCGCGCGCCTCGGTCGAGGTCACCCGCGGCCGGGTCACCGAGCTCGAGGAGACCGGCGTCGACCAGCTGCGCGAGGCCGGCATGGAGGTGGTCACCGAGATCGACCGCGACGCCTTCGAGGAGGCGGTGCAGCCGGCTTACGAGGCCTACACGCAGGCGTACGGTGACGAGCTGATCGAGCGTATCCGAAACT